>JANNEL010000152.1:0-2399 GCA_031378595.1 Alphaproteobacteria bacterium | reverse complement strand
TGTCGCCGCGCAGCGCCGACATCGGGATCGACACGATGGACGCAAAGCCCAGCTTCGACGCGAAGGCGCGGAACTGTTCGTCCCAAGCCTCGAAAACCTCTTTGGCTTCGGCGCCTTTGAGGTCGAGCTTGTTGACCGCCAGCACCACGTGCCGGATCCCTAAGAGCGAACAGATGTAAGCGTGGCGCCGCGTTTGCGTGAGCACGCCCTTGCGCGCGTCGAGCAGGATGATGGCGAGTTCGGAGTTTGACGCGCCGGTCGCCATGTTGCGCGTGTATTGTTCGTGACCTGGCGTGTCGGCGACGATGAACTTGCGCTTCTCCGTCGCGAAGAAGCGGTAGGCGACGTCGATCGTGATGCCTTGCTCGCGCTCCGCTTCGAGGCCGTCCAGCAGCAGCGCGAAGTCGATGTTGTTGCCGGTTGTGCCGTGCTTGCGGGAATCCTTCTCGAGCGTCTTTAGCTGATCCTCGAAGATCATCTTCGTATCGTGCAACAGCCGCCCAATGAGCGTGGACTTGCCGTCGTCGACCGAGCCGCAGGTCAAGAACCTGAGCAGCGTCTTGCCGTGCTGTTTCGCGAGATAGGCGCGCAGTTCGTCGGGGCTCATCAGAAGTAGCCCTCGCGCTTCTTCTTCTCCATCGACGCGTTTTCGTCACGGTCGATCACGCGGCCCTGTCGCTCGGACGTGCGGGCGGTGAACATCTCGGCCACGATCTCTTCCAGCGTCGCGGCGGGCGACTCGATCGCTCCGGTCAGCGGGTAGCAGCCCAGCGTTCGAAAGCGCACCAGGAGCTCTTCAACCTTTTCGCCCGGCAGCAATTTCATCCGTTCGTCGTCGCGCATGATGAGGGCGCCGTCGCGCTCCACGACCGGCCGCTTTGCTGCGAAGTAGAGCGGCACGATCGGAATGTTCTCGGCCAGGATGTATTCCCAGATGTCGAGTTCCGTCCAATTCGACAGCGGGAAGACGCGAATGGATTCGCCCTTCTTGATCCGAGCGTTGAACAGGTTCCACAGTTCCGGACGCTGGTTCTTCGGGTCCCAGCCATGGGCCGCGGTGCGGAAAGAAAAGATGCGCTCTTTCGCGCGGCTTTTCTCTTCGTCACGCCGGGCGCCGCCGAACGCCGCGTCGAAGCCGTATTTGTCGAGTGCTTGCTTCAGGCCCTCGGTCTTCATCACCTGGGTGTGCACGGACGAACCGGAGTCGAACGGATTGACGCCGGCGTGCACGCCGTCTTCGTTGATGTGGACGAGAAGCTTCAGCCCCAAGCGCTTTGCTGTCGCGTCGCGGAACGAAATCATCTCGCGGAACTTCCACGTCGTATCGACATGCAGAAGCGGGAATGGCGGCTTGGCCGGATAGAAGGCCTTCATCGCCAGGTGCAGCATGACCGACGAGTCTTTGCCGATCGAATAAAGCATCACCGGGTTCTCGAACTCGGCCGCGACCTCGCGCATGATGAAGATGCTCTCGGCCTCCAGCCGCTTCAGATGCGGGCTGCGAGTGCGCGTGATGGGGCTAGGCACGGCCAAGCGGAGAATCCTCGAATACTGGGGTAAAAATGGTGCGCATCCCCTATTTGTGCAACTGCGCGGTGTCAATCGGCCATCACACGCGCATCCGTGTGAAACCTTAGGGCTTCACCAAGCCAAGCTCGATCTCCAGCGCTGCGCAAAGCATTTGCCCGAGCGCGATGTGCATCTCCTGCACGCGTGCCGTCACCGCGGAGGGCACGACGAGTGCGTGGTCGGCGACGCGCGCGGCTTCGCCGCCGCCGCTTCCGGAAAAAGCGACGGTCACGAGGCCTGCTGCGCGCGCCGTCGAGAGGGCTTTGATGATGTTCGGGCTCTTGCCGGATGTGGTGATGCCGATCGCTACATCACCGGGACGCCCCAGTGCCTCAATCTGACGCGCGAAGATGTGATCGAAGCCAAGGTCGTTGCCTGCAGCCGTCAACGCCGACGTGTCCGTGGTCAGCGCGAGGGCCGCCATTGCCGCGCGATCGGCCTTGTAGCGAATGGTGAACTCGGTTGCGAGATGCTGCGCGTCCGCTGCGCTGCCGCCGTTGCCGAAGAACAGCAGCTTGCCACCGCCTTTGAGCGACGCCGCGCAAGCCGCCACGACACGCGCGAACGGATCGCGCAAAGCGGCTTTTGTCGCTTCCGCTACTGCGATGTGTTCAGCCCATTCGGAATCGAAGAGGGTCATGCGCAAGTGTGGCCCCGGCGGCGCGCCTTCGCAACGCGGCTGGGGCGACTTGCTTAATTTACCGGCAAATGCAGCAAACCCGCCTTCTGGAACAGGTACCCGACATAGGCGAGGTAACCCAGAAACAGCAACAGCCCGTACATGCGCCCGATCCGATTGCCGAACAACAACGGCGGGAACAAAGCGACTG
>JANNEL010000130.1:0-4581 GCA_031378595.1 Alphaproteobacteria bacterium | reverse complement strand
TACGTCAACCGTTCTGTGGACGCCGCCTTTGCCCTGGTCATGCGTGACCGCCGCGCCTGGGACAAATTCGACCTAACGGTCGAGGGATTCTACCGCTCGTTCGCGGCCCTGCTATTGATCATACCGATAAATCTGATCAGGGATCTCATTCAGATTCAAATCATTTCCGTCGAACAAATAAGACAGGGCAAGGCCGCTCTGGATCAGACGTATGGCTTGGGCGAGGCGATCTTTTCGACACTGGTACTTTGTGTCGACTGGATGATTTTTCCGCTGGTCATGGTCCTTGTCCTGCGGTTCCTGGGGCTAGCGCACCGCTACGCGCCGTTGATCATCGCGCACAACTGGGGAACGATCGTCGTCTATCTGTTCAGCTTGCCTCCGTTTCTACTGCTTGCCGCCGACTTCATCAGTTACACTGACTTCGCAGCTCTTTACCTCATCATGATCGTGTTCGTGCTTTACTACCGCTTTTACACCGCCGAGACTGCACTTGACGCGGGCTGGAGCGTGGCGGCGAGCGTCGCACTCTTGGGCCTCGTCCTTCAGACGTACTTCTGGTTTCTTGCGGTACCTCTCGCCGAGTCGACTTGGCTCCCCGCCGCGCAATGAACGACGCGCCCATCGCGATCTTCGATTCGGGTGTCGGCGGTCTCACCGTCGCCGCTGCGATCGCCAAGCATCTACCGGCCGAGCATCTCGTCTATCTGGGCGACACCGCACGCCTGCCCTACGGCACCAAGAGTGCCGAGACCGTCACCCGCTACGCCGTCCAAGCGACCCGCGCACTGATGCGCTTCCAACCGAAACTCATCGTCGTCGCCTGCAACACCGCCTCTGCCGTTGCTTTGCCCGTGCTTGCCGCTGCGTATGAACCGGTGCCAGTGTTGGGCGTGGTCGAACCCGGTGCGCGCGCAGCCGTCGCTGCAAGCCGCGGCGGCCCGATTGCCGTCATCGCAACCGAAGGCACGGTCAATGGCGGCGCCTATGTGCGTGCCATCCACGCGTTGAAGCCCGGTGCCAAAGTGGTGCAGCGCGCCTGCCCACTATTCGTCGCCCTCGCCGAAGAGGGCTGGACGGACGGCGACGTCCCCGAACGAGCTGCCGAGCGCTATTTGCACGAGATCTTCGCAGCGCCTGACCGTCCGGATACGCTCGTCCTGGGCTGCACGCATTTTCCTGTTCTTGTCGGAGCAATCGCAAAGGCAGTCGGTAACGGAGTGTCGCTCGTCGATAGTGCGGCCACGACGGCGCAAGAAGTCGAAACGCTGTTGGACGCCCGCGTATTGCGCCGCACCGGCTCCGCCAAAGCGCCGACCTTCATGGGTACCGACGCACCCGAACGTTTCGCCCGCGTCGGTAGCCGCTTCTTTGGCCGGCCCATTGCGCCGACCCAAGTCGAACTCGTCGACCTCACGCCTTAAAGCCCGGTCCCCGCACGAACCGTCCCGGCTTCGCGCCGGTATGCTCTCCGTCGCGCAAGACCTGCACACCGTTCACGAAAACATGGCTGACGCCGGTCGAATACTGGTGCGGCTTCGCAAATGTCGCGTGATCTTGAATCTTCGCGGGATCGAATACGATGACATCCGCCATGTACCGCTCGGCCAAACGGCCGCGATCCTTGAGCCGCAAATTCTGCGCAGGCAAACCGGTCACCCGCCGCACGCCCTCGGCCAGTGAGATCACCTTCTCGTCGCGCACATATTTCGCGAAGAAGCGCGCAAAGCATCCATACGCCCGCGGATGCGGATTCGACTTCAGGAATACGCCCTCCGGCGCCAAGCTCTCGGCGTCCGACCCGACCGATGTCCACGGCCACGCGATGTTACGGCGGATGTTCGCCTCGTCCATGACGAAGTAGGCGGTACCGACGCGGCTGTCGTCTTCGATGACGAGATCGATCATCGTATCCTCGGGCGAGGTGCCGCGCATCGCCGCAACCTCTGCCAGCGTCTTGCCGGTCAACGCCTTCAGCTTCTCGTTCTTGAACGCGATCAGGATCACCTTGTCCGGCCCACCGGCTGCGCGGTAGAGGTTCTCCCACCCGACCGGCTTACCCCGCATCTCGCGCAGGACGCGCGCGCGAATGGCAGGCTGCTTGAGCCGCGCGACCCACGCGTCGTGCCCGCCCTCCTGCACCCAGAGCGGCATTGCTGCGTCGAGCCCCGTCGCGCCGGCGGTGTAGGTATAGATGTTCGCCGTCACATCGACACCGGCCGCCCGCGCCGCGTTGATCTTGTCGATCGC
Source organism: Alphaproteobacteria bacterium (assembly GCA_031378595.1). Lineage (GTDB taxonomy): Bacteria > Pseudomonadota > Alphaproteobacteria > Micropepsales > Micropepsaceae > SZUA-430. The sequence continues at coordinate 2,331 of JANNEL010000130.1, read as the reverse complement.
GGCCACGCTCTTGCTCCAGTTCGCTTGGCCCGCAGGCTTCATATGATACATCTGAACCGACGCACCGCTGCGCCGCCCGATCTCGATCAGTTCGTCGATCGCCTCCAGAAAACGGTCGGCCTCGCTGCGGATGTGCGAGATGTAGCCGCCGCCGAACTCGTGCGCAGCCGCGGTCAACGCGACCAGTTCATCGGTATTCGCAAAACTCCCCGGCGCGTAGATCAACGACGAGCCTACACCCATCGCCCCTTCCCGCATCCCCGCTCGTACAAGCTCCTGCATCCGCGCGAGCTCCGTCTGCGTCGCCCTGTGATTGTCGTAGCCAACTTCGTGCGTGCGGATTGTCGCGGCACCAACATAAGACGCGACATTCGTCGATATCCCGCGCTTCTCTAGCAACTCGAAGTACTGGCCGAACGTCGTCCACGGCACGTCGTATTTGATATCGCTCTGCTGTTTGATGAGTTCGGCCTTGGTCTGCGCCGTGAGCGGTCCCATGGAGTCGCCCTCGCCCATGACCTCGAGCGTCACGCCCTGGCGAATATCGCTCTGCGAAAGTCCGTCTTGGAGCAAACTCTCGTTCGCCCAACTCAGCATGTTGATGAACCCCGGCGCGACCGCCATCCCGCGTGCATCGATCTCGATCGCATCTCGGGGATAGCCTACGAGATCGCCGACAGATACGATTCGATCACCCCAGATTACGACGTCAGCGAGACGTCCTTCGCTCCCGGTGCCGTCGTACACGGTACCGCCGCGAATTATGACATTGGCGGAGTACTCAACACGATCGTAGGGAATGCACCCGCTGGCCGCCAGCATTGCTGCCGAACCGAAGAGAAATTGACGGCGTTTCATGGCGCACTCCGCTGATGTGCTGACAGCTGATCGCTAACTCTTAAGACCGTAATCGACGCGAACCAAGTAAAGCCCATCCGGTGGCGCAACCGGCCCGCATTCGCTGCGGTCGCGCGCAGCCAGCGCTGCGGCGACATCGGCCGCCGTCGCCTTACCTGCGCCGACAAGCTTTAGCGTCCCTACCATGGATCGTACTTGATGATGCAGGAACGAACGCGCCGAAGCACGCACGGAGACATCCTCGCCCGCACGCGAAACATCCAACCGGTCGAGTGTCTTCACCGGCGACTTCGCCTGACACTCCGCCGCACGAAACGTCGTGAAATCGTGATGCCCGACTAGACGCTGCGCCGCTAAATGCATAGCGTCCGCGTCGAGCGTTGCCTGCACCTGCCAAGCCTTGCCAGCGTCAAACGTCAGCGGCGCTCGCCGGTTCACGATGCGATAGAGATAGTGCCGCGCTGTCGCATCGAAGCGTGCATGAAAATCGTCGGCCACGACATCCGCCGAAAGCACTGCTACCGGATGCGGCCGCAGATGCGCGTTCAACGCATCGCGCAGCTTGTCCGCCGCAAACGATTTCGTGATATCGGCATGCGCGACTTGGCCGTACGCGTGCACGCCTGCATCAGTTCGTCCTGCCGCTGCGATTGTGATGCTCTCACCGGTCAGTTTCAAAATGGCCTGTTCGACAGCGGCCTGCACCGACGCCCCGTTGTCTTGCCGCTGCCAACCCACGAACGGCCTGCCGTCGTATTCGATCGTGAGCTTCCAGCGCATTAGGTAAGACGCGCCCCAACGGCGATCGGAAAGCCCCGGCGAAACTCATCCACGCCCTGAACGCCACGACCTGCTCGCTGCAGTTCGACGATTTCGACCGCCCCGTCACCGCACGCCACAACGAACGGCGCTGCAATCACGGATGCCGGCACGCCGCCACCTGAGACGACACGCACACGCAGAATCTTCAACCGCGCATCCCCCGCCATTGTCCAAGCACCAGGTGCGGGATTAAGACCATGAATATGCCGAAGCACGACGCGTGCTGGCTGCGTCCAATCGATTTTGGCCTCTTCGGGCACGATCTTCTTCGCATAAGTCACGCCCTCCGCAATCTGCGGAACGTCGCGCAATTCGCCGGTCATCGTCTCGACCATCAATCGCGCGCCATCTCGCGCCAGCAAATCCTGCAGATCGCCGGTCGTCGTCTCGTCGGTGATCGGCGCACGCGCGGTCGCGAGCACCGGCCCCGTATCCAGCCCCTCGTCCATGCGCATGACCATCACACCGGTCTCGCCGTCGCCCGCCATCACCGCGCGATGGATCGGCGCCGCTCCGCGCCAGCGCGGCAGCAACGACGCGTGCAAATTGAAGCAGCCAAGGCGCGGCGACACCAAGATCGGCTTCGGCAGCAACAGCCCGTAAGCAACAACAACCGCCGCGTCGAGTTTCAGCGCCGCAAAAGCCGCCTGC
>JANNEL010000083.1:0-7013 GCA_031378595.1 Alphaproteobacteria bacterium | reverse complement strand
GTTGATGAGAAGGACGGTGATCCCTTCTTGCGTCTTGCCCTCGGTCGAGGTGCGCACGAGCGCGAACATCCAATCGGCCTTGTGGCCGTAGGAGTTCCAAATCTTCATCCCGTTGACGATGTAGTTGTCGCCCTGCTTCACGGCCATCGTGCGCAAGGTCGCGAGGTCCGAGCCCGCATTCGGCTCCGAATACCCCTGACACCACAAATGCTCGCCGCTGACGGCCGGCGGCAGGAAGCGCGCCTTCTGCTCCGGCGTGCCGAACGCCTGGATCACGGGCCCAACCATCTTCACCGCAAACGGCGACAGCGGCGGACAGCCGGCCATCGCCATTTCTTCTTCCCAGATGTACTGGCGCGCATGATCCCACCCGCAGCCGCCGTGTTCCTTTGGCCAGCCTGGCGCACCCCAACCGTGCGAAGCCAGAACTTTGTGCCAGCGCTGCCCGTCCTCGACGGTCAGGCGCAAACCGGCATCGGATTTCTCCTTGAGGTCCTTCGGAAGATTCTTGGCGATGAACGATCGCACCTCATCGCGAAAAGCGCGATCCGATGCCGTTTCGGTCAAGTCCATGGGGGATGCTCCGTGAATGGCGTTCGGAGCAACCTAGCGGCAGAGCGTTCCGCCTGTCACCTGAAGATAGCGAAAGCTAAGCCGTACGCCGCCAAACCTTACGGATTTTGGCATCGGCTTCCGGGCCGAGATTGAACCAGGCCGTCTTTCCCCCGCGGCTCGCGTCTGCAATGAAGAGCCCGTCGACCGAGCTCATATGCTGCATCAACTCGTTGCGCACGGTCCCCACCGTGCGGTCCGTGTGCAGCAACCACGCTTGCGTGCTCAAACGATAGCTCTCGCCAAGCTTGGCCAGTGCCGTTTCAAACCCCGCCGGACCCGAACGAAGGTCAGCAATGACGACAAAGTTCGCGAAGGCTGCATCCGCGCCGGTATCGGCGGTCGGCAGGTTTTTCTCGAACATCGATTTGATGAAGAGTTGCGAAAGCACCGGATCGTCGATCGCGGTGATCCAAGGCCCCTGGTCGTCCGCCTGCACGATCGAGTGCGGCGCGATCCGCCCTTCGGCTGCAAACTCGCGGATTTGGTGGCCGGTATAGGGGCCATAGACCTGGCCGCTGACGTTCACGCGCCACATTCCGTTCAGGGCTTCATGGGCCAGGGCTGCAAGCGACATAGCGGTTCGTCCGGTTTGTGCCGCCGTCTCAGGCGGGTTAACAAACGATTACGCAGGAACCGTGCCATTCCCGGAATGAAACAGGAGAAGCCATGACCGCCTATGAATTCTGCAAGGTCGAACGCGAGGGCCGCTTAACGATCGTCACCATGAACCGCCCCGACGTCATGAACGCGATCCATCCGCCGGCCAATTTCGAACTGGCAAAGGTCTTCGACGAATTCGCGAAAGATGCGGATCAGTGGGTCGCTATCATTACCGGCGCGGGCAACAAGGCGTTCAGCGCCGGTAACGATCTGAAATACCAAGCCGCCGGCAATCCGATCACTGTGCCGCCGACCGGCTTTGCGGGCTTAACGTCCCGCTTCGATCTGACGAAGCCCGTGATCGCCGCGGTCAACGGCTTGGCGATGGGCGGCGGCTTCGAGATCGCGCTCGCCTGCGATTTGATCGTCGCGGCCGACACGGCGCTTTTCGCGCTGCCCGAACCGCGCGTCGGACTTGCCGCACTTGCGGGTGGCCTGCATCGGCTGCCGCGCGAGATCGGCTTGAAGAAGGCGCTCGGCATGATCTTGACCGCGCGCCGCGTAACGGCCGCGGAAGGCAAGACGTTGGGCTTCGTCAACGAAGTCGTGCCTGCCGGCGAAGAACTGGCAGCCGCCAAGAAACTCGCCGCCACCATTCTCGAATGCTCGCCATTGTCGATCCGCGCATCGAAGGAGACGGTCTATCGCGGCTTGGCCGAACCCTCGTTGCAAGCGGCAATCGAGAACCAGCGCACCTACGAAGCCATCCGCGCAATGTTCAAAAGCGAAGACCTGATCGAAGGCCCGATGGCGTTCGCTCAAAAACGCCCACCGCAATGGAAGGGTAAGTAGAAAATTTCACGCCAAGGCGCTAAGCCGCAAAGAAGGCATTTGAACCACGAACAGCACGAACTTCACGAAGCACTCTGCAGTCTGGACAATCGCCTGCGCGCGGTAGGCGCGCATTGATGGCGCTTCGCGCCGAACTGATGGTGAAATAGCGCCAGGAGCGCTTTCGTGTTTTTCGTGCCGTTCGTGGTTCAATTACCTTCTTTGCGGCTTGGCGTCTTGGCGTGAGACCTACTTGCCAAGTACCACCACAAACAAAAAAGCCCCCCATCGCGCTGAAGCGATGAGGGGCGTCGGTTGCTAAACCTTAGTATCCCGGACCGTAGTCGTCGTACCGGTCGTCGTAGCGGCGATCGTCGTAGCGGTCGTCGTACCGGCGATCGTCATCGTAACGGTCGCGATACTGGTCGCGACGGTGATGACGGCAACCGGAACCGGCAATCGCGCTGCCCGCGACGCCGCCGATGATCGCACCGCCGACGGTCGCCGGCCCACGGCTGTGATGACGTCCAGCGTGGTTGCCGATGATGCCGCCCAAGATACCGCCGATGATCGCACCGGCTGCGCGGTCGCCGCCGCAACGGCGATTGCGATAGCCGTATTGTGGGCCATAGCCGTATTGCGGACCGTAACCCGGAGGCGGTCCATAGCCCGGACCACCACCGTATTGCGGACCATAACCTGGAGGCGGGCCGTAACCGGGACCGCCATATTGCTGGCCGTAGCCTGGAGGCGGACCATAACCGGGACCGCCGTACTGCGGTCCGTACTGACCATTGTACTGACCATATGGTCCGTTGTGATTGGCGAGCGCGGGCGTCGCCGTGGCTCCCACGAACACCGCAGCCGCCGTCGCAACGGCAACCAATAACTTCCTCATAAATCCTCACTCCTCAGCCGCGCTTATGCGCGAGCACACATGAGCTCGCTTTTCCGCGCAGACGCCGGGCGTGAACTTCGGATTTCCAGGCTGAACGCTAAATGAACGCACCGTCCGGTAGGCATCTAGCCCACGGATTCGTGTCCGATACAGTCAGGATTGGCAGGTCGGAAGCGTCAGGCGGCCGAGCGGTCGCCTGGCGTCAGTTGCTCCGAGAGGCTGCCGCGCGACGGCGGGATCTCGGTGAACTCGATCGCAAAACCGCGTTCGTGATGGCGCACAACCCGTCCGCGCATCTTGCCGACCATGACTTGCTCGCCGAGCGGCGGCCATTCGGTAGCCGCAACGGACACGCCGCCAAGCGACAAGTCGATGACCTTGCACGCAATTTCGCGCCCGTCCGAACGCTGAACCTTGGTGACGCCTTTGGTCTCTTCGCGCTCATGCCGGCGGCCTTCGATGCCTGCGGGCTTGTAGGCAAGACCGAGGCGCTCTTCCAACTTCTCGCGCCTGAGCGCCGACAACGTCAGGCGCACCGCGAAAACGTCGCCGTCCGTGCGCGAAACCAGCCCCTCAAGCCGCCCCAAATCCTGCACGTAGGCAATGATGATCGACCCCGCCGCCGGTTTGGCGCTTGAGCTGATCGACATGCCACCGATCGAAATGTTGGTGACGTGGCCGCTGTGTTCGCTGCCGTCATGCAGCAGGAACCGTACGGTCAGGTTCATATCGAGGCGCTTGTGGCGCCGACGATCGGGCCCGTTGCTTTTTGCGTTCATCGTCCGTTTTGTCCGTCGAAGCCTGTCCGCGCCCGTGACGTCGCGAGGATTCGATTGCACTTTAGCGGTTGCTGGTTAATGCACTCTTGCTGTCCAGCAAATCTTGGAAAAGCGCGGTCCGCGCCGTAAGAAGCTTAGGAAACCATTGAGGGCGCCAACCGCCATGTCCCAGGAAGTCGACTACATCATCGCCGGAGCAGGTAGCGCAGGCTGCGTTCTGGCGAACCGTTTGTCCGCGGATACGGCAAGCGAAGTGCTGCTCCTGGAGGCGGGCCCGAAGGACAATTCCATCCTCGTGCGCATGCCGGCCGGTGTCGGTCAGCTGATCAAGCAGCGCGGCAAGTACAATTGGGGGTTCGAAACCGAAGGTACCGCGGCGCTGAACAACCGCAAAGACTTCTGGCCGCGCGGCAAGGGCCTCGGCGGATCGTCGTCGATCAACGGCATGGTCTATATCCGCGGCCACGCGCGCGACTACGATCACTGGCGCCAACTCGGCCTCGATGGCTGGTCGTTCGCAGACGTGCTGCCTTACTTCAAGCGCTCGGAAACGAACCAGCAAGGCGGCGACGACTTCCGCGGCGACAGCGGTCCCTTGTTCGTCGGCAATCCGCCGCTCAAGTCGCCGATGTTCAGCGTGCTGGTCGAAGCGGGCAAGCAAGCGGGCTTCAAGCTGACGTCCGACTTCAACGGCGAGCAGCAAGAAGGCTTCGGCTATTATCAACAAACGATCAAGAACGGCCGCCGCTGGAACACGTCGGCGGCTTATCTCGATCCGGTGGCGAACCGCACCAATCTAACCGTCGAGATCGACGCGCTGATCACGCGCGTTCTGTTCGAAAAAGACCGCGCCGTCGGCATCGAATACCGCCAAGGCGGCGAACTGAAACAAGTCCGCGCGCGCAAGGAAGTGATCCTGGCCTGCGGCGCGATCGGCACGCCGCAACTCTTGATGCTCTCTGGTGTGGGCGATGCGGAGTACTTGCGCCGCTTCGGCATTGCGGTCGTGACCGATAGCCCCGGCGTCGGCCAGAACCTGCAAGACCATCTCGACGTCAACGTGCAGTACGCCTGCACGCAGCCCGTCACCGCTTACGCGCAAGTGCAAAGCCCGATCCGCATGATCGGCATCGGCTTGCAGTACATTCTGTTCGGCACCGGCGACGGCACGAGCCAAGGCCTGGAAGCGGGCGCCTTCGTGAAGAGCCGGCATGACCTGGACACGCCCGACCTTCAGCTGCATCTCATCAACGCGCCGTTCTCGAACCACGGGCGCACGCAGCTGAACATGCACGCCTTCGGCCTGCACATGTGCGCGCTCAGACCCGAAAGCCGCGGCCACGTCCTGCTGCGCTCGACGAACCCTGAAGACCCGCCGCTCATCCAGCCGAACTCGCTCGCCAGCGATACCGACCTGCGCACGCTGCGCGAGGGCGTGAAGATCGCCCGCAAGCTGGTTGCACAAAAGGCGTTCGACACCTACCGCGGCGACGAGCTGAGCCCCGGTGTGACCGCGACCAGCGATTCGGACATCGACGACTTCATCCGCCGCACCGCGATCACGATTTATCATCCGGTGGGTACCGCAAAGATGGGAAACGATCGGATGGCTGTTGTGGATTCGACACTCAAAGTGAGGGGTGTTCGGGGGCTCAGAGTTGTAGATGCCTCGGTCATGCCAACGCTCGTCGGTGGCAACACGAACGCTCCCACAATTATGATCGCGGAAAAGGCGGCGGACCTGATTCTCGGGAAGGAACCGTTGCCGCAAGAACACAGGCGGGTGTCGGAAGACAAATCAGACCGTTTTGCAGCCGCCCGTTAAGGGAAAATTGGCCGTTCCTGGCCTATGCAGTGCATGCGTGGACGCCTATCTTCACGCCTAGAAAAAAGGAGCCGCAAATGCGGATCAGTGGGGTCTTACTGGCTGGAATCAGTGCGCTTTCGCTCACGCTGATGGCGTCGGAGCCGGCAGCTGCGCGAAACCTCTATTTCGACATGTGGTGCCAAGAGCAAGGGTACGACAAGGACCGTTGCGACCGCCGGGAAGCGGCCGACGTTGCGGCGTTCGAGGAATATTGGCGCCAGGTGGAGAAGTACGAGGAAAAATACTACGTCGAGCGTGAAAACTACGGCAATTTTCGCGACTCGTTGAATGCCCTCGACGAGAATCCGGAACCCGGTTTCCACGGTTACGACCCGGAGCGTTCGCCGCGCCCTTACTGAGGCGAGCTTCACGTTTGAACCAAGAAAATAGGGCGCCTCGTGGGCGCCCTTCAGTTTTTCTTGGTGGTGGAAGTCTAAGGCGGCTCAAGAAATCTCTAGCGTGTGCTGACGACCTTCAGATGCTTGGTCGACTTGCGCTTGTCGTCGGCGAAGGCGGCGGCACCGGGGCCGGCCTGATCGCCCGTCAAAATCGCGTTCGCCGTCATGCGCATCCGCACGAGGCTGCGGCCCATGAGGCGGCTGAGCGGATCCAACGGCTGGAAGTGGCCCAGAATGTAGGTCGTCTCGCCGCGTTCGTCCGCATACGGAAGAAGCAGAATTTCGCCAGGCATCGCGCGATCGTCCTCGGTTTCGGCAACGCTGAGCGCGACGGTCGGAACAGCAAGGTTCGACACGCGGATCAAGGACGTCAGCGCCGCGTTGCGCGATTGCTCGGCCCACAGATGAACGAAGCTGTTGCCGCGCAATTCCTTGCCGAAGAGGTCGCACATGCCGGTGCCGGCCAGCACGAACGTGAACTTGTCGCCCGCTTCGCGCTTCAACAGAAACGAAAACGCGAGATGGCGCTTGATCGCTTTCGGCTCGATCGAGGCCTTGTACGGCGCCAACGTCTCGCCGCGCTCTTGGCGCCAGTGATCGAGCAGGATTTGCGTATGTGCGTTGCGCATCTTTCGAACCTCGTGTCCGGCCCGCCGTACCATTTGGAGACAGTGGCGGTGCCGTCTTCGGTTCAGCAGTAGCGAGAGCCATGCCAAGGCAATGCGCGCGGAAACGCTGCTCTTTCAGCGCCTACCGGCGCGATCCTGATGCTGAAGAATCCCTGAACGCCGGAACGTGGTTAGAGTGGGGTTAATTCGCGCGCAAAGCGCTTCCAGTTCTCGACGTAGTGCGCCGCCGAAACCTGCAGCATCGCGCGGGTCCCTTCATCGACCTGCCGTACGACTTTTCCAGGCGCCCCCATGACGACGGAGTTGTCGGGAATGTCCTTCCCCTCGGTCAGCAACGTGTTCGCGCCGATCAGGCAGTTTTTCCCGATCTTCGTCCGGTTCAAGACGATCGAGCCG
>JANNEL010000079.1:0-8208 GCA_031378595.1 Alphaproteobacteria bacterium | reverse complement strand
CTTGAGCCTCTGAGGCTTGCGCCCCCACCCGAACCTTTTTCGGCCTTTCGGCCTTAAACGTTCGACCGCCCCGCTGAGGGGGCGGTAGCAAAACAAATGAAGGCTAGTGCACTTCTTGCAACGCCGCCCGGAACGTCGCGGAGGTTCCGGCGCTGATGATGCCGGCGGCGGCTTTCGGGTCGTTGCGGGTTTCGTGGCGGCGGACGGAGCCGATGCGCATGAACTGGCCGGGCTTTGCGGCTTCGGTGGCTGCGATCACTTGGCAGGCGCCGGTGAAGTTGACGTTCTCGCAGATCTCCCAAGCGCCGTAGCCCACGACCGAGATGCCGGCGGCGACATCTTTGCCGGTTAATGCCGGGATGTTTGACGTGTTCTGGGCGATGGCGTGGGCGACGCCGCTGAATTGGGGCGCGGAGAACAGCGTCAGCACCGACGGGGTGCTGCGTGGGCCTTGGACCAGAAGTTCGTTCACGCGCGGTTCGAACGAGGCGAAGACTTTTTCGAACGCCGGGCTCATCACGGGATAGGCCGCCTTCGTGGCGCTGCACTGCACGAAGTAGAGGCTGCCCGGGACGACGTGGACGACTTGCTTGCTGGTCGCCTGGAAGACGCCCTCGGCGTCTTTCATCGTGGCGGTGGCGACGAAGTAGTAGATCTTGCGGCCGCGCTGAACCTTTTGGCCGCTGTCTTGGACAACGACGTCTTTCAAACCACCCGCCGCCAGCGATTGCTTCCAGAAATCGCCGGTCAGGATTTGTGCGAAGGCTTCGTCGAGTTCGGCCTGCGACGTGTCTTTCGTTTGGGGCGTGGCGTCGGCCATCACCATGCAGACGCCCCCGATCTCTTTGTTCGCCTCATCGCGGGGCGAGGCCATCAGCACGGCGAGCGAACCCTTCTGCTCAGGCGTTGCGGTTTGCCAACCCGTGGGGACGTTGACAGTGAAGCGGCCTTCGCTGTCTCGGAACTGCGTGCCATCGGCGAATGCCGGGGCAAGGCTAAGCGAAAATAATACGGCGGCGGACAACGAGCGGCGCATCAGGGGCTCCTACACGGGGGACTGAGCGCTCAGCGTCTCGCGCGGGTGCGAGGGTTGTCAATTCGATACATCCCGCGGGTGTTCGGCGTGCGCGGGTGCACTTAGAGGTTCGTCACACGAACCACGTCACCGCTACCAGAACGAGTAGTGCTATCCACAACGTCTCCATCACCATAAGGCCGATAGGACGCCAGCCGACGGCGAATAGGTCCTTGAACGATGTCTTCATTCCCAGCGATGCGATCGCTGCAACCAGGCACCAGCGCGAGACGTTCGTGATCGCGTCGATTGCCGGTTTTGGCACGACGCCCGTCGAGTTGACGGCGACCAACACGGCGAACGCGATCAGAAACCAGGGGACAAGCGTTGCCGAGCGTCGCTTGTCTCCCCCGTTACGCGACAGGAGCAATGCAATCGCCAGCACCACGGGCAACAGCATGGCGACGCGCAGCATCTTCACGTAGGTCGCGATGTCGCCGCTTTCGGGCGAGATCATGTAGCCGGCGCCCACCACTTGTGCGACGTCGTGGATCGTCCCGCCGAGGAACACGCCGGCATGGCGGTGGTCGAAGCCGAGCGCGCCCACCAGGATCGGGTAGACGATCATGGCAAGCGTGGAGAGTGCAGTGACGCTGACCGCGGTCAAAATCGTGTCGCGTTCGCTTTCGCGCGTTCGCGGCAAGACGGAGGCGATGGCGAGCGCGGCTGCCACGCCGCAGATTGCGACGGCGCCACCGGAGAGCACGCCGAAGGTCCAGTTCAGTTTGAGAACACGAGCCAGTGCCAGCCCGACGAGCACGGTCGTCGTGACGCCGACGACCACCATCGCGACAGGGACGACGCCCAGACTTGCGATTTGATCGAGCGTGATGCGTGCGCCCAGCAGCGCGACGCCGGTGCGCAACACGTTTCGCGATGTGAATTCAATGCCTGCGACGCAGCGGCCGCTTTCGTGGAGGAAGTGGAAGGCCATGCCGATCAACAGCGCGAACAGCATGACCGGCGCGCCGTAGTGGTCGGAGAGGAACGTCGCCGCAAGACCGATCGTGGCCGCGACGAGTACCCCCGGGTAGATCGCGTGCAGCAGCGCGCCACGCGGCAGATAGCGCAGGATCGACGGCGGCGCCGTGGGCTCCGCCCGCGTGATGCCTTCCATCGAGTCGAGCGATGCCAGGCGGAGCAGTTCCGCGCCGGCGTCGAGGTTCGGGTTCGACACCTAGGGGTCCTTGAAGTTCGGCGCGCGTTTTTGCAGTTGGGCCATGACCGCTTCGACTTGGTTCGGCGAGCCGCCTAAGGCCGTTTGTTCACGCGACTCTGCCATCAAGCCGTCGGCGTCGGTTGCGAGCGGCAGCGTGTTGAACATGCGTTTGGCGGCGCGGATCGCGTCGGGGTTTTTGCCCGCGATTTCGCGCGCGGTTTCGAGCGCGGATGCGCGCGGGTCGGTAGTGATGCGGGTTACGAGGCCGAGACGTTCGGCCTCCGGCGCTTCGAAGATGCGGCCGGTGTAGGTGAGTTCGCGGATCACGTCGTCGCGAACCAGGCCTCGCATCAGGATCGTGCCGGCCATGTCGGGCACCAGCCCCCACTTGACCTCCATCACCGAGAAGCGCGTGTCGGGTGCGGCGTAGCGGATGTCGGCACCCAGCATCACTTGGAAGCCGCCCCCAAAGGCGACGCCGTGGACGGCGGCGATGACCGGCACGGGTACTTCGCGCCAGACCCAGGCCGCATACTGCGGGCGGTTTGCGATGCCGTTCGTGCGCGCCAAGAGGCGCGCTTCGGCGCGGACTTCGCGACCGGCCGCGGCGGTCCGCTGAAAATTGCCCATGTCGAGGCCCGCGCAGAATGCGCGGCCTTCGCCCGAGATGACGACGGCGCGCACGCCGCGTTCGGTTTTGAGGCGCGTGCCGGTTTCGATGAGCGCCTCAAACATCGCATCGTCGAGGGCATTCATTTTGTCGGCGCGGACCAGGCGCACGTCGGCAACGCCTTGGTCGATGGAAAGTGTCACGCGGTCGTTCATGGGCTTCTTCCCGGTGTGTCGAACGAGCCGGACGGTAGTTTGAAACCTGAGGCACGCCAAGGCCTGGTTTGGGCTGGAAACGCGCGGCTGCGTGCCCTATGTCGTTCGCGCAACGAGAGGATCAGATCATGGCAACGGACGCCCCCATCGACATCGGTATTTCGGCTTCGGATCGCAAGCAGATCGCGGACGGTCTGTCGCGGGTTCTTGCGGACACCTACACGCTTTATCTCAAAACGCACAATTATCATTGGAACGTCACCGGGCCGCAGTTCAACGATCTGCACACGATGTTTATGGTGCAGTACACGGAGCTTTGGAATTCGGTCGACCTGATCGCTGAGCGCATTCGCTCGCTCGGCCATTTTGCCCTGGGTGGATACAAGGCGTTCGCCTCGCTGTCGGCGATCAAAGAGGACGAGAGCGTTCCGGCGGCAACGCAGATGATCGAAAATCTATTGCGCGGGCATGAGACGGTGGCGAAGACCTGCCGCGAGGCCTTCCCTGCCGCGGAAAGTGCGAGCGATCAACCGACGATGGATTTGGTGACGCAACGCCTTCAGGTGCACGAGAAAACGGCATGGATGTTGCGCAGCCTGCTCGGCCGCTAAGTCACCATTCTTCGACGAGCTTAAACGTCGTGCCGGGCTCTCCCCAGACGCGCAGCGTGCACGGGCCGGCGAACTCCGGCGTGGACCATTGGTTCGCGAGTTTTACATCGTCTTCCACCAGGTGGACCACGCAGTTCACGCGGAACTTCGTCAGCGTGCCCGCGATCGACGCGAACGAGAATTTCTTGCGGATCAAGTCGTACTCCCAAATCCCGGGAGCACCTTCCTTTGCCGGTTCGGAAATGCGCGCGGCACGCACGTACGGGGCAGTGCTTTTCAGAAGCGCCGTCGTGCTTGCGATAATACGCGTGAGGTCCTTGCGGTCGGCGCCGGTGGGATCGAAGTCGTCGGTTTCCGCCAGCGCGGGCGCGCAGGCGACGTAGCGTGGGTTGCCGGCAACGGCTTCCAAGCGGACGCGCAGGCGCTTAGCCGGGTTCGCGATCCGCTTTTCCAGATAGCGGCCGTCTTCGATCATCGCGTGACGGATATAGGGCAGCGCCTTCTGCGGATTGTTCGACAGCGAGTAAGCGTAGGCGAGCGCGAAAGAGATCATCGCCTGTTCGAACAGGTTCAAGCGTTCCTCGGTTGCGCTTTCGAGGATTGCGATGCCTTCTGCGTATTTGCCGCCGTTCACGAGGTCGCGGCCGCTTTCGTAGAGCTTGACGACGTTGTCATGGACGGCGCGGGTTTGACCGGTTTGCAACTCGTAGAGAACTTCGGCCGTGTTGTTGAATTGGTCGGCGGGTTGGCCGTTCAAGGTTGCGGGTTTGTAATCCCAGTTCTTCACTGCGCTGATCGCGCCTGAGATCATGCGTTCCGACCCCATACGATCGAGCACGACCACATTGCGGGTCGAGCCTTCCGAATCGATCGTGAAACCGATTCGCACCCAGCCTTCGCTGTCGTGCGACGCATCGAACTCAGGAAAAATCGGTGGCGGTTTGTTCGTCGCCTTTGCGGGTACGAAGCCGCGTACGACGCCGCCGCCGTCGCACAGCGACACTTCTTTCGTTGCAGGAGGCGCCATTTGAGCCGGTTTGGCCGCGACAGCTGCGGGCGTCGCGGCGTGCACGGGCAACGCGCATTGCGCCGCCAGGGCTACAATCACCGTTACGCCGACCCAGTGCTGCCGAACAGTCATTCCTTTACTCACCATCGGAGCGCGAGTGCTTCGCCTAGACACGATATACAAGCCGCTCCGATCCAATTCGACCACCTGGTAGTGGTGGCGATTCCCGCCACACCTGCCCGATGTATCAGGGCCTATTCTGCCGCCAGCGGACGGCCGGGGCGGACGGCGTAATCGCCCCACTCCACCTGCTCCGTTGCTTTCGCGTAATCCCGCGTGTGCGAAGACCAATTCTGCGTGATGTCGCCATGTTCGTTCTTATACCAAGAGCGGCAATGCGGATCGGCCCACGTCGTCTTCGCTAGATCCGCTTGCAGCGTTTCGTTGAACCGCGTTTGCGCCGCCTCCGTCACGTCCATCGCGGCCGCGCCGCGCGCGTGCAATTCGCTGAGCGCCTTCACCGCGTATTCGACCTGACGTTCGAGCATAAAGGTGATCGAATTGTGTCCGAGGTTCGTGTTCGGGCCATACAACACGAACATGTTAGGGAAGTTCGCAACCGTGATGCCGAGATAGGCTTGCGGCCGATCTTTCCATTGATCGTTCAGGCGTTTGCCGTTCTTGCCAACCACATCGACCGACCAGTGCCAGCCTGTGGTTTCGAATCCGGTCGCATAAACGATCACGTCGAAGGCGTGCTTCTTGCCGTCTTTCGTTTCGATGCCGGTCGGCGTGATTTTCGCGATTGCATCGGTGACCAGCGAGACGTTGTCGCGCATCAGCGTCGGATAGTAGTCGTCGGCGAATAGAATGCGTTTGCAGCCGATCGGATAGTTCGGTGTCAGCTCCTTGCGCAATTCTGGATCGGGCACTTGTTCGGCGAGGTGGTTGAGCGCGACGCGCGTGTAAGCGGCGCGGCCGACATCGGTCCAGCTGAACGCTTGCCAGAACAGGTAGTCGGAATTTTGGTAGATGAGGTCGCGGTTCATCATCGCGACGTGCGGCGCGCTCATCATCAGCGCCTTTTCTTCTTCCGTGATTGGACGGTCGAGGCGCGGCACGAGCCAGTTCGCCGTACGCTGGAAGACACTGAGGTGGCCCGCGATCTTCGCGACTTCGGGGATGATTTGGACGGCGCTTGCGGCTGAGCCGATGATTGCGACGCGCTTGCCCATTAGATCGACCGAATGGTCCCATTGGGCGGAGTGGAATGCTGGGCCGTCGAAGCTTTCGCGGCCTTCGATCTTGGGCAATGCGGGACGGTTCAGTTGACCTAAGGCCGCGACGATCGCGTTCGCCTCGTAGGTCTTGCCCTTTGATGTCGTGAGCTTCCAGACGGCGCGTTCGTCGTCCCAGACCGCCGACTTCGTTTCTTCGTTCAGGTGCAGATGGGGGCGCAAACCGAAATTGTCGGCCATATCCTCCGTGTACTGCTGAACTTCGTTGTAACGGGGAAAGAGGTGGCTCCACTTCAGGCTTGGCGAGAAGGAGAATTGGTAGAGTGCGACGGGCACGTCGCAGCAGCAGCCGGGATATGAATTGTCGCGCCAGGTGCCGCCGACCTTTGCGGCCTTCTCAAGGATCGTGACGTTGTCGAAACCCGCTTCTTTGAGTTTGACGCCGGCGGCGAGGCCACCCAGGCCAGCACCGATCACGGCGACTGCGGGCATCTTCGACATGCATTTCCTCCAACATTCTCGTTTTCTTGATTGGGCGGATGTTGGTTGACCCCTCAGCAGAGCGCAACGGCCATTTTTACAAGCGTTAACGCCCAGGTTGGTTGGTTGCGCGGGACACCTTAAGGTTGGCCCCGAGGAACTTCAGGCATGACGGACTTTGACATCATCGTCGTGGGGCTGGGCGCCGTGGGTGGTGCAGCGCTGCTCGCGGCCGCGCGGGCTGGTGCGAAGGTCGCCGGGTTCGACCGGTTCGCGCCGCCGCACACGTTCGGCTCCACGCACGGCGAGACGCGGATCGTGCGGGCCGCTATCGGCGAGGGCGCCGCGTACACGCCCTTTGCGCAGCGGTCGTTCGCGCTTTGGGATCAACTGAGCGCCGAGACCGGCGACGATGGGCTTGTGACGCGGTGTGGGTTGCTGGTGCTGGGCGGGGTGCTGCCGCACGCGACCCATGTGCCGGCGGGGTTCTTGGAGACCACAATCGGGGCGGCGCAGTCGTTCGGGATTGCGCATGAGATCTTGAGTGCCGGCGAGGTGCGGGCACGGTTCCCTGCCTATGAGCAGTTCGACGGCGAGCGCGCCTATTTCGAGCCGGGAGCTGGCTTTGCGGTGCCGGAGCGGGTGGTGGCAGGTCAGCTGAGCCGTGCACAGGCGCTGGGGGCGACAGTCCGAGTCAACACACCGGTGCTCTCGATCGCGGCTGACGGCGGCGGTGTGGCGGTGCGGACGGCCGCCGAAGTGTTCCGGGCGGGGAAAGTCTTGCTGGCTGCGGGCGCTTGGACACCGGGGTTCTTGCCCGCGACGCATGCCCGGCGGCTGACGGTGACGCGCCAGACATTGCATTGGTTCGCGCCGCCCGCGGATGCGTCGGGTTACGCGCCAGAGCGGATGCCGGTGTTCATTTGGAACGACCTTTACGGGTTTCCCATCGCGGTCCCTGGCGGTGGCGTGAAGATCGCGACCGAGGCGCTTGATGTGGCGGTCGATCCAGACGCGGTCGGACGTGAGGTTACAGAGGACGATATCGGACTCGTGACGCCTCGCGTTCGGGCGGCCTTTCCGGCGTTGGGTGCGCATCTACGCGGCGCGACCTGCCTCTACACGTCGACGCCGGATTTCAACTTTTGGGTTGGGGCGCATCCGCACTTCGAGAACGTCACCGTCGTTTCGGCGTGTTCGGGGCATGGGTTCAAGCACGCGGCTGCGTTGGGTGAGGCGGTGGTGGCCAACGCGCTGAGCGCGCCCGGGATTGCTCTTCCAGAGGCGTGGACCGACGTCAGCCGACGCGGGTAATTTCGACTTTCACGACCGGCTTCTTTCCCCAGGCGTCTTGGATTTCGCGGCGAACGGCACGGCGGACTTCTTCGATCGCGCGCGGGGCGTCATCGAAGCGGCGGCCGACGCGGTCCTGAGCATCGGTTACGGCTTGGCGCGCGGTTTCGACGATGTCGGTAGGCACGCCCGCGCAAATGACAACTGGGTCGGCTGCGGGGCGGTTGCGCGCGTCGAGCACGATCGTCACGGCGACGTAGCCTGCGAACGCGAGTGCTCTGCGTTCTTTCAACGCGCTGTCGTCGCCACGGGCGATGATCGTGCCGTCGAGATGCAGGCGGCCGTGCGGGGCTTCGTCGAAGATCGTAGGCTCGCCCGGCGCGAGGCGGACCATCGAGCCGTTCGGCGCGTGCAGTGCGGTTGGGACCTGCAGGCTCTTTGCGAACCGGACGTGTTCCATTAAATGGCGCTCTTCGCCGTGGACGGGCACAGCGATCCGTGGACGCAGCCAGCCGTAC
>JANNEL010000042.1:0-4130 GCA_031378595.1 Alphaproteobacteria bacterium | reverse complement strand
ACGAGGGGTGGTTGTGGCTTTCCATCTTGAAGATGATCGCGTCGCCGTCGCCGATATCGATGACGCCCGCGTTCTCGCCCGGACCTTGGATGACCCACGGTGCGCTCGTCGGCAGTTTCTTCAGATGCACGCGCGAGGATTTGTAGGAGCAGTGCTCGCTCCACATGACAGAGAAGATGCCAAGTTCGGTCAGATTCGGCGAACGGTTTAGGACGCGCAAAACGTGCTTCCACTCGTCTTCGGAAAGGCCGTGGTCGATCGCGTGGGTGAGGGTTGCTTCGGTCACGAGAGGGCGCTCACCAAGCTGTCGAAGATCGCTTTGCCGTCGGTCGAGCCTAATAGCGGATCGGCATGGCGTTCGGGATGGGGCATCAGGCCCAAGATCGTGCGCCTCTCGTTGTAGATGCCGGCGATGTTGCGGGCGGCGCCGTTCGGGTTCTCGCCCTCGACGTAGCGGAAAGCGACTTGGCCTTCGCCTTCGATGCGGTCAAGCGTTGCCGCGTCGGCGTAGTAATTGCCGTCGCCGTGCGCGACGGGGACGTTGATGCGCTGGCCCGGCTTGTAGTGCGCGGTGAACATCGTGTTCGCGCCTTCGACGGTCATGTGCACGTCGCGGGAGACGAACTTCAGGTGTGCGTTGCGCATCAGCACGCCGGGCAGCAAGCCGGTTTCGCAGAGCACCTGGAAGCCGTTGCAAATGCCGAGGACGGGCGTGCCCTTCTTCGCGCGCGCGATGACGTCGCGCATGATCGGCGAGTGGGCGGCCATGGCGCCGCAGCGCAGGTAGTCGCCGTATGAGAAGCCGCCGGGCAGCACGATCAGGTCGAGATCGTCGGGCAGGCTTGTGTCCTGGTGCCAGACCATCTTGGGCGGCGAACGGTTCGCTTGGGTGAGGGCTGTCGCGACGTCGCGGTCGCAATTGGAGGCAGGGAAGACGACAACGGCCGCTTTCACGGGCGTGATTCTCCTAGAGCGCTGAGGCGAGGTTTAGATAGCCATTCGACGACGGAAAGGCGAGGGCGCGACGCCTGCTACGTGGCGTCGCGCGCAACGAAAAAGGGCCGGTTTGCGACCGGCCCTTGAATGCTCCCCAGCGCGTAGCGCTTAGCTCGTCAGCGCTTGCGGTTGTTTCATGTAGTCGTTCAGCCGTTCTTGCAGTTTGCGGCTGATGTCGGCGCCCCAGCTGCGGCCGATCTCGGAGATTTCGCGTTGGAGTTCAGCCTGGTGTTCGCGCAGGCGTTTGCCGGTCGGCGAGCGGTGGAAGGCTGCGATCTCGCGCATTTCGGCCGCCGTGAAACGGCGGGCCCAGGCGCCTGCCATTTGCGTGAGCAGTTGATTCACGCCGTGCGTCATTTCGGTGCGCATGGAGCGTTCGATCACGCGGCGCGTGTCCGACGTGATGGATGGGAACTGCGTTTGCAGTGCCGCCATCTGTGCCGGGATCACGCGGTCGATCTGTTCCATGACCGACCTGCGGCCGCCCATGGCCTCAAGCAGATCGGTCGCCGCCGCGATGCGCGCGTTCATTTCGGATTGCGCGACCGCCGGTTTGGCGGGCGCTGCCGCCGCCGCAAATGGCGACATCAACATCGCAAGGCACGTCACGCTTAAGACGAAGATGGAGTTCGTCATCAGCCCCTACCCAGTTTTTACGTTTACTGACCCATTCTTCCTGCTGGCCGGACACTTCCCACGGCGTCCGGCTGTCTTCACGTCACTTCAATTCAATCGCGTAGTTTTCGATCACGGTGTTCGCGAGAAGCTTTTCGCACATCTCAGACAGTTTCGAACGTGCACGTGTTTGATCGGTTTCGGCAAGTTCGATCTCGATCACTTTGCCTTGACGAACGTCGCCGACGCTTTCGAAACCCAAACGGCCGAGTGCTTGTCCGATCGCTTTCCCTTGCGGATCGAGAACACCCGATTTCAGCATCACTGTAACGCGCGCTTTCATTTGACGAGCACTGGTCCCTTTCGTTCCGGATTTTGCACTTCGGTCAAAATACCCAACCGTCTTGCGACTTCACTATACGCTTCCGTGACACCACCCAGATCTCTGCGGAACCGATCTTTGTCCAACTTTTCGTTGGTTCGGATATCCCAAAGCCGCATCGAATCCGGACTGATTTCGTCAGCCAGAATGACACGCATCATGTCCTGTTCCCAGTGCCTTCCGAATTCAATTTTGAAATCCACAAGTCTAATCCCCACACCGAGGAACAACCCTGAGAGGAAGTCATTGATTCGAATCGCCAGCGCCGTGATGTCGTCAAGTTCTTGCGGTGTTGCCCAACCGAAAGCGGTGATGTGCTCCTCGGTTACCATCGGGTCATGCAACTTGTCGTTCTTCAGGAACAATTCGATAATCGATCTGGGGAGTGCCGACCCTTCATCGAGGCCCAGACGTTTCGCCAGCGATCCGGCGGCGACGTTGCGCACGACAACTTCGAGGGGAATTATTTCGACGGCGCGGATTAACTGCTCGCGCATGTTCAGGCGGCGGATGAAGTGATTGGGCACGCCGATCTGCGTCAGCTGCGTCATTAGATATTCGCAGATTCGGTTGTTCAGGACGCCCTTGCCTTCGAGAACGGCCGTCTTCGTCGCGTCGAACGCGGTCGTGTCGTCCTTGAAGTATTGGATCAGCGTATCGGGCTCAGGTCCTTCGTAGAGGATCTTCGCCTTGCCCTCGTAGACGAGCTTGCGGTTTTTCATCTGCCTATCCGGATTTGCGGCCTTCGCAATTGGCCCATGCCATTAATGGCTAAGCGCCCGCATAAAGGTGTTGAACCACCCCCGGCGAGCGCTATTTGACAGTAGCGCAAATGCGGCCTTTGGCACAATGCAGGGCGTTGCGCGATATGTCGCCCTTACCCTAGTGTCCGGCCAAATCGCTCAAGGAGAAGAACATGTCCGGTTTCGACAAGCGCCGCGAGGGCTATGAGAGTAAATTCGCCCACGACGAAGACTTGAAATTCAAGGCCACGGCGCGCCGGAACAAGCTCTTGGGGTTGTGGGCGGCGGAGAAAATGGGCCTTGCGGGCGAGGCTGCCGACGCTTACGCGAAAGAGGTCGTGAAAGCCGATTTCGAAGAAGCGGGCGACGAAGACGTTTTCCGCAAGGTTCGCGGCGATCTCGACGCCAAGAAGGTCGCGGTTTCCGACCACCAAATCCGGCGCGAGATGGAAGACTTGATGGCGACCGCCGTCGAGCAAATCATGTCGACGAAATAGCGCGACCAGCAGGCGAATTTCCGGTTATTGTTCTCCCCAGATTATTTCGGGGGACGCGATGATGCGCGCATTCGCCTTTGGGGTGTTGAGCCTGGTTCTGGCTGCGATTGCCGTTGGCGACCCGACGTGGGGCTACTACGGCGGCGACCAAGGCGGCATGCGCTACAGCACTGCCGCGCAGATTACGCCCGCGAACGTCGATGACCTTGAGCAGGTGTGGACGTACTCCACCGGCGACCTTGCCAAGCGCGACAAAGACACGATGCGGCGGTCGAAGCTGCAGGCCACGCCCATTCTTGCCGGCGACAAGCTTTATCTCTGCTCTTCGTTCAACGAGGTGATCGCGCTCGACCCCGAAACGGGCAAGGAGATTTGGCGCTTCGATCCGAAGATCGCTACCAAAGACGTCGACCCGGCGAACGGCTTCAATTGCCGCGGCGTTGCGCATTGGGCGTTTTCGGGAGACGCGCTGTCGGCGCCTGTGGCTTGTCCGGATCGCATCATCGCGCCCACCAGCGACGGACGCGTGATTGCGCTCGACAGCACGAGCGGCAAGCCTTGCGTGGGCTTTGGAACGAACGGCGAGGAGAAGCTCGATCCTGGTATGGAGCTTTTGTGGCCTGGCGAGTTTCAGATTACCTCAGCGCCGGTGATCGTCGGAAACGTCATCATTGTCGGCTCGTCGATCGGCGACAATGCGCGGGCCGTGGCACCGCACGGAACGGTGCGCGCGTTCGACGTCATCACAGGCGCGCCGAAATGGTCTTGGGATCCCGTGCCGCGCGATGCGAAAGATCCGGCAACCGCGACCTGGGGCGATGGTTGGAAAGACGTGGGCCACGCGAATGTTTGGGCACCGATGTCGATCGATGTCGAGCGCGGTCTCGTCTTTATGCC
>JANNEL010000027.1:0-1731 GCA_031378595.1 Alphaproteobacteria bacterium | reverse complement strand
CGTCGCTGAACACGTTGCCGCGCTTCAGGAACGCTCGGTTCCGGTCGAGGTTGTCGAGCGACTCGCGCAAGGACCCGCACACCTGCGGCACGTCTTTCAGCTCTTCCGGCGGCAGCGCGTAGAGGTCCTTGTCCATCGGTTGGCCAGGATGGATCTTGTTCTGGATGCCGTCGAGGCCCGCCATCAGCATCGCCGCATAGGCGAGATAAGGGTTGGCGCCCGGATCGGGGAAGCGCACTTCGATGCGCTTCGCCTTCGGGCCGGCCCCGAACGGAATGCGGATCGACGCCGAACGGTTGCGCGACGAGTAAGCGAGCAACACGGGCGCCTCGAAGCCCGGGATCAAGCGCTTGTACGAGTTCGTCAGCGGATTGGTCAGCGCGTTGATCGCCTTCGCGTGCTTGATGATGCCGCCGATGTAATAGAGGCACATCTCCGACAGGTCGGCATAACCTGAACCCGCGAACAGCGGCTGGCCGCCTTTCCAGATCGACTGGTGCACATGCATGCCAGAGCCGTTGTCGCCCTTGATCGGCTTCGGCATGAACGTTGCCGACTTGCCGTAGGCCGCCGCCACCTGATGCACGACGTACTTGTAGATTTGCATGCGGTCGCCGGTCTTCACCAGCGTGGAGTATTTGAAACCGAGCTCATGCTGCGAGGGCGCCACTTCGTGGTGGTGCTTCTCGGGCTCGATGCCCATGTCGCCCATGATCGAGAGCATTTCGGAGCGGATGTCCTGGGAGCTGTCGACCGGTGGGACGGGGAAGTAGCCGCCCTTGATCGGCGGACGGTGGCCAAG
Source organism: Alphaproteobacteria bacterium (assembly GCA_031378595.1). Classification (GTDB taxonomy): domain Bacteria; phylum Pseudomonadota; class Alphaproteobacteria; order Micropepsales; family Micropepsaceae; genus SZUA-430. The sequence goes on along the minus strand of JANNEL010000027.1, from coordinate 929 downwards.
GTTGCCCTGCTCGTATTCGCGGCTCGTATTATAGGGGCCTTCAGCGGAGTCGATCTCGTACCCCACCTTGTTCATCGAGACTGAGTGGCGGACGTCGTCGAAGATGAAGAACTCGGCTTCCGGGCCGAACATCGCAGTGTCGCCGACACCGGCCGATTTCATGTAGTTCTCGGCCGCCTTAGCAATCGAGCGGGGGCAGCGGCCATACGGCTGATGGGTGGACGGCTCAAGCACGTCGCAAAACAGGATCAGCGTCTTTTGCGCGAAGAACGGGTCGATAACCGCGGTCGTCGGGTCGGGCAAGAGCGTCATGTCGGATTCGTTGATCGCCTTCCACCCGGCGATCGACGACCCGTCGAACATCGTGCCGGTCTCGAACAAATCCTTGTCGATCAGCGACAGGTCGAAGGTCACGTGTTGCCACTTGCCGCGCGGATCGGTGAAGCGCAGGTCGACGAATTTGACCTCTTCGTCCTTGATCTTCTTAAGGACGGTATCTGCGTTAGACATATTGTTCTCCTTGACCTGGCCCCACGCAAAGGGGGCGTTGAGCATTGGATGTTAGATAGCGTCGTGGCCGGTTTCGCCGGTGCGGATGCGAATGACTTCCTCGACCGAGGAGATGAAGATCTTCCCGTCGCCGATCCGTCCCGTGCGCGCAGCCTTTTGAATGGCCTCCACTGCACGGTCGACCAGATCGTTCGGCAGAACGATCTCGATCTTCACCTTGGGTAGGAAATCGACGACGTATTCTGCGCCGCGGTAGAGCTCGGTATGGCCCTTCTGCCGCCCAAAGCCTTTGGCCTCCGTGACCGTGATGCCTTGGACGCCAACTTCCTGCAGCGCCTCTTTCACTTCGTCGAGTTTGAAAGGCTTGATGATCGCTTCGATTTTCTTCATCGCGAGTTCCGTTTGGAGTGTGCCGAAGG
>JANNEL010000741.1:0-2039 GCA_031378595.1 Alphaproteobacteria bacterium | reverse complement strand
CCGTCGATCATGGGTGAGGGCATTTCAGCCGTAGCGTCGCTTGGCCTTAGCGCGATTAAGGATTTGCCGCGGTTCGTGCGCGAGGAGACAATACGCCTCGGCGAAGACGTGCTGGAAACTTACCGCCCAGCCACCTAATACTCCCGCCCATGTTCACTGGAATAATCACCGACGTCGGCACCGTGCAACTGATCACGAAACGCGGCGACACGACGGTCAAGATTGCGACGGTCTACGATCCGGCTGCGATCGCGATCGGCGCGTCGATTGCGTGCTCGGGACCTTGCCTGACAGTAATCGCGAAAGGTGGCAAAGAAGGCGACGCGTGGTTCTCCGTGGAGGCGTCGGCCGAAACGCTGTCAAAGACGACGCTGGGAGGTTGGGCCGTGGGCTCGCGGGTGAACCTCGAACGCTCGCTGAAGGTCGGCGAGGAGATCGGCGGCCATATTGTCAGCGGCCATGTTGACGGCGTAGGCGACGTTGTTTCCGTGACGCCCGAAGGCGACTCCATGCGTTACAAAATTCGCGCGCCGAAGCAGCTGGCCAAGTTCATCGCGGCGAAGGGTTCGATTGCGCTCGACGGGACGTCGCTCACGGTCAACGAGGTCGACGGCAACACGTTCGGCGTCAATATTATCCCGCACACCGCCAAGGTCACGACCTGGGGCGACGTCAAGGCGGGTGACAAGATCAACATCGAAATCGACATGCTTGCGCGCTATCTCGCGCGGCTTAAGGAGTTCGCATGAGCAAGAGCGAATTCCACGACTTTATCGCCTCGCCAGAGGAGATCATCGAGGATGCGCGCAACGGGCGCATGTTCATCCTGGTCGATGCTGAGGATCGCGAGAACGAGGGCGACGTAATTATCCCGTCCCAGATGGCGACGCCGGACATTGTCAACTTCATGGCGAAGCACGCGCGCGGGCTTGTGTGTCTCGCGCTGACGCAGGAGCGTGCGGAGACGCTGAAGCTGCCGATGATGTCGCGGGACAACGGCACGCAACATCAAACGGCGTTCACAGTTTCGATCGAAGCGAAAGAGGGCGTCACGACCGGCATCTCCGCGCACGATCGCGCGCGCACGATTTCGGTTGCGATCGACCCGACCAAGGGCCAATCCGACATCGTGACGCCGGGGCATGTGTTTCCGCTGGTGGCGCGGCGCGGCGGCGTGCTGGTGCGGGCAGGGCATACGGAAGCGGCCGTCGACATTGCGCGGCTTGCTGGGTTGATCCCATCCGGCGTGATTTGTGAGGTCATGAACGACGACGGCACGATGGCGCGGTTGCCGGATCTGGTGAAGTTCGCGCAGCTGCACGGAATGAAGGTTGGCACGATCGCCGATCTGATCGCCTACCGCCGGCGGTACGACCATTTCATTACGCGGGCGGTCGAGACAGAACTCGACAGCCATCACGGCGGCAAGTTCAAGATGATGCTGTACGTGAATACGGTTGAGTACGCGGAGCACATTGCACTCGTGAAGGGCGACATCACGAAGGGCGGGCCCGTTCTGGTCCGCATGCACGCGGTCAACCTGTTCGACGATTTGCTTTCCGTGCGCGGCGGCCGGGACGATGTGCTGACGCGGTCGATGGACGCGGTCGGCCAAGAAGGGCGCGGCGTCATTGTGATGATCCGCGAGAGCCGTGGGACCTATGTCTCCGATCTCTTGATGCGAAAGCAGCCCGAACCTGACAGCACGCCGCGCAGGCTTAAGGAATATGGGGTGGGGGCGCAGATTCTGCTCGACCTCGGTGTGCGGGATATGATCCTGCTCACGAATTCGGCGTCGCCGAAGATCGTGGGGCTTGAGGGTTATGGCTTGCGCGTCGTCGATACGCGCATGGTCGGCTCGCGGTACAAGAGTTAGGCGATGACGAAAATTCTCATAGTCGAGGCGCGTTACTACGCGGACATTTCCGATGCGCTCTTAAAAAGTGCGACGGCGACGCTGAAAGCTGCTGGTGCCGAGGTCGAGGTGCTGACAGTACCCGGCGCGCTTGAGGTACCGGCGGCGATCGCAATGGCGTCGG
>JANNEL010000730.1:0-7052 GCA_031378595.1 Alphaproteobacteria bacterium | reverse complement strand
GCGCGTCCGAATGCACGTACCACCCGCGCGCGCCGTTCTTACCCTCGAACGCCACCAACAGCGAACCTCAGATCCGACCGACTTGGTAGGCGCATTTCATCACGCGAAACGCGCCGCTCGGCGTCGTCCAGCGGGGTGCGTAAGAATTCCCCATGCGCGGCGGCTGCGACATCGAGATGCCGAACATCGTTACGCAAGCGATCCCGGGCGCGCTGCACTTGCCTTCGACCTCGACCCCCGCAACCGCACGTGGGCTCTCCGCCACGTCCATGATGTTCAAGAGCCCGTTGAACGAAATCGTCCGCTTCCCATCCGCGGAAATGTAAGTGGGAATCGACGTTGTGTAGAAGAGTCCGGTATCCGGATTGGCCTCCGGGCCCGGCCCCGGCGCCTCTGCGGACGCCATCGACTGACAAGCACCCAGCAAAGCAAAACTCACTCCAAGCACAACCGCCGAAACCAACCGGCTCCGATTTCCACCCATCGCTCCCTCCCTGGAAACTGTGTCAGCTTACGAACACTTCCGTATGCACGGCAATCGAATTGGTCGGAGACTACTAAGCATGCCCGCGTCCGCAGTTCGGCTCAGCGTCACTTCCGTTCCGGATGCGTCGCCATCCAGCGTTCAAGTACTCGCGAAATCTCGCCGCCGAACGCATCCGCGCGCGCAACCTCCAGCGCATTCCTTCCTTCGCCGTTGCGCAGGTATGGATTTGCGCCGGCCGCCAATAGCAATCGCACGCTCTCCGCGCTCTTGCTCAACATGAGGGGCGTGTTCCCGTCTTCGTCTTGCGCGTTCACGTCGGCGCCATTTGCAATCAAGGTTGAGGTCACCTCCGGCAAACCCATCCAGTTCGAATGCAAAGGCGTCCACCGTAAATAGGTGGCCCGCGCGTTGACCTTGGCCCCCGCATCGAGCAGCAACTTGATGACCTTGGCGCGATCTGCGCACGTGGAATCGACAGTCTTCAGATAATCGGTGCCAGCGGCCCAATGAAGCGGCGTGAATCCGTTGATGTCACCCTCATTTACCCCGGCACTTCGCGTCAGCTCCCGCGCGACAAGGTCGGGTAGCCCCGACGTCGCAGCCGCGGCAAGTGCGGTCTTCTTGCGCATACCCTTCGCACGCCGGTCCGCGCCGCGTTCGATAAGAATCTGCGCCACCTCGTCGTTACCGTATTCAATCGCCGAGATGTACGCACCGCTCACAGCATCTTTTGGCCATTGCACAGGTGCCGCAAGAAGAATTTTCACGGTGTCGAACGCACCGGCGTTCGCTGCTTCTTCCAGAACTGTTCTGACAGGATCGGGATTGGGAAATGCGGGACCAGGGGCAACCGCTATCTCGTTGGACTCGTCGTGCAGGGTGATCTGTGCCCCAAGCGCTAACAAATCAGCAACCGCTACCTCTTCACCGACGCGAGCAACATGGGCGAGCATGTAGCTGTTCTCTTGGTTGGGCTCTTTGAATTTCCACCCCTCTGCGGTCAAGGTCGATCCAGTGAACCGGTCGCCGCTGATCCAACGTTCGGCATGGACTGCGTCGAGAATCGATTGGGTCAGTTGCAAGAGCACTTCAGGCGCACTGTCTTCGCCAGTGCCGGACACAACTACGTTGTGAGCAAATTCACCAATTGCAATCGATACGCTGAAGCCTGCTCGCGAGTCGGAATAGTACGGCAACAACGCAAAGAATTGTGTGCGCTGAAGTTCTTTGACCAGCGCTGCAACGGTAGCGCGATCAATGAGGGCACAGTGTTTGCCTTGGAGGGCTATGCGCGAGCCGCTGCCGCGAAACGTGACTGCACCATCGCCGCGGATTTCTAACGCCATCGCTTGCTCGAAGTCATATCGCGCAAGACGAATCGTGACGGCGTCGAGATCGGTGAAATCGGGATATTGCAACGGCAACGGCCACCAGCCCTCGGGACCGGCGATCTCGACGGCGGTTCTCAAGATGCGCACCGGAATTGCTTGGCCGTCGCGCTTGAACGGTACGAACTTCCAAGCTGAAGCAATCGCTACGGCGCGGCCGTAGAGCTCTTTCGGCCCATCATAGGGTGTCGCCGCGACAACATCCCCGCGCTCGCTTACGGCCACCATCAATGCGACCTTGCCGCTCGCATCGTAGCGCGACGGATCATCGACGCGAATGCGCTGGGGAAACCCAAGACGATGCTCTACCAGCATCTGGGTCGTGTAGACGAGCGGTAGAGCCAACTGCTCCGTGTTCAACGGCCCTAGCTGGCGCACACCGGCTGAGCGTTGCGCGGTGGTTTTGAAGCGAGGCAACCCTGCAACCGGCACCGCAGATGCGGCTGTGCATCGTCCCATGGATTCGTCGGCGAACGCTGTTGGCGGCGCCCGAAAGGACTTTGGCAAGAGACTTGGTGCGAGAGCGTAGAGGCCGGCAAACACCAACAAACCAGCAACGACAAGGGCGGCACCGCTGGCGTAGATCCGTAGGCCAAGCGTCCCTCGGCCGTTCGCTGCAGTGACGATAGAGTGCTTAAGGCCGAAGACAAACGCGACGATAATCAGAAGTGTGACGTAGTTGGTCAGCGCAGTCTGCCAGCCATATGGCAGCGCAATGAGGGTCCAGCGTAGGGCCTCGGTAAATCCAAAGAATGCGCTCGGTAGCAAGACTTCGCCTATGAGCCAAGCGATCGCCGCCGCGACGGGCACATAGCGCCACTGTCTGGTGATTAGCGCGAGCACCACCGCAGACGGGACGCTAAAGACGTCGAACAACCCGTTTGCGTAGCAATCAATAACGCAAGTGATATCTGGCTCCACAGCAGCTCTCACTGAGACTTCGAAGATCGAGCGAAGACTACGTCACCACTACGCCCCGCCAAAGTGAGTTCGCCCGCGGGTTGTGAGCCGTGGCAACGACGCAGACCGCCAGCGCAGATTAAGTGCGCCGCTCTGGCAGCCGGCCACTTCGTTTGGGTGGCTAAGACCATACCGGTCGTTGGGACATAGTGTCCGCGTCGGAACGCGCTCGTGCCGCCCAAGTGACTTTTCGAGAGAAAAGTGGTAATTATTGCCCACGATGCAGACCGCTCCGCAAACAGCACCTGTGCCTGCCGTGCCGCAGATTGCCTGCCGCACCACCGCACGCGCGCGTCCTGCGCCCGCGCAGATAACGGATCCGAACGCACGCATAACGCATTCCGAACGGATAATTCCGCCCAAGACTGCGGAAATAACGCATATAACGGATTCGATTTTACATCCTTGGCCGCGCAGACGGATCGCAGACGCTTTACAGACGGATTCGTTTTTCGCATTTCGAAGCCCACCGCATTGTGGTGACACGAAACGCGCGAACGAATTCGCCGGGTTGCATCGAGCAGGCGCGCACCGCCTATCGCGCTTGCACACGCTCGAACTTCGTCATGCGCGCGAGACGGCACGCACCCAATCAATCGAGCCTGGCGCGAAGGTCTGCACCGCTACAACCGTAAGTTTGAAATCGCAGAAGGAGAGTGGAAACCTAGAATTAAGACATCGTGCTAAGCCCGGATTGGCGTATAGAGATTCTCCTATGTCACGACTCGATTCGGCCATCCGACGTTTCAACGCTGCCCTCGAACGGCTCGAGGCTGCTGCCCGCCGTTCGAACGGGCACGTACCGTCTCCCTTCGACGATACGCTGGCGAAGGAACTCAACGCGCTGCGCGAAGATCGCGCCAAGCTCGCCGACGAACTGTCGCGCTTGAACGTCGAAAAAGTGGCGCTCGAAGGCTTCACCGAAGAGGTGGCCGGACGGCTCGAAGGCGCGATCCGTGAGATCCGCGCCGTGCTCGCACATTAAGGGGCCGCACATGGCGCACGTCACCGTCACCGTGAACAGCATGAGCTACACGCTCGCGTGCGACGACGGCGAAGAGGCGCACCTGACGGCACTGGCCAAGCAGTTCGACAAGCGCGTGACCGAGGTCAAGAAAGAGGCCAAGAACGCCTCCGAAGCCCAGTTACTCTTAATGGCGGGGCTCTTGCTCGAGGACGAACTCGACGCGGCGGACCTGGGCGATGAGGACAAATTCGCCCTTCTGCTCGAAAACGCCGCCCGTCGCATGGAAGACATTGCCGCGCGCCTCGGCTGACCCTACCTTATGCGCGGGCGGGTACTGCCTCGCACGTTAGAATCTAGGACCCAGGGGCCGTAATCAGACCTCAACGGGAGCTGTCTCTGGCCCGGACCGTGGTCCGGATCATATGGCGCCCACCTGCTTAAGCAGGCCCGTGAGGATCCGTAGTTCGACGGCATGGTGGTCCCGCCCACTTTATTGAGATGGATTTGACGAAGAAGGAACTCCGCATCGAAGCCCTCGCGCGCCGCACCGGCGTGGCCGAGGCTGCGGGTCCGAAGGCCGCCCTCCTGATCGCCCGCCGCTTGCTCGGCGACTTCGTCTTCATGAAGGGCGCGATCGTGGCGGGGTACGCGGCGATCGCAAGCGAGGCCGACCCGTTCCCGCTGATGGCGGCCTTGAACGGGCAAGGCCACCCCCTCTGCCTGCCGCGCACCGAAGGAAAGGGCCTCACGTTTCGCGCCTGGAAACCGGGCGAACCGCTGATCCCGGGCTTGATGAACGTGCCGGAACCCGCAGCATCGGCAAAGGAACGCCGCCCCGATCTCCTGATCGTGCCGCTGCTGGCATTCGACAACGATGGTTACCGCTTGGGCTATGGCGCCGGCTACTACGACCGCTACTTGAGCGAACACCGCGCAAAGCGCACCATCCGCGCAATCGGTATCGCCTACGCGGGCCAGCATGTCGAAAGGCTCCCGCACGAGCCGCACGACGAGCCGCTCGATGCGGTGGTGACCGAAGAGCGCGTCTGGCGCTTCGAAAGGACTTGAATGCGCCTGTTGTTCTTAGGTGATCTCGTCGGCCGCTCAGGCCGCACCGCCGTCGTCGAACAGGTGCCGGACCTGCGCCGCAAACTCGCGCTCGATTTCGTCATCGTGAACGGCGAGAACGCGGCCGGCGGCTTCGGCATCAATGACGAGATCTGCGGCGCCCTGTTCGCGTCGGGCGTCGACTGCATCACGACGGGCAATCACGCGTTCGACCAGCGCGACAAGATCGACGTCTACGACAACGAGCCCCGTCTTCTCCGCCCGGTCAACTACCCGCAAGGTGTCCCCGGCCGCGGCGCGGGCTTGTACGAAACCAAAACCGGCAAGCGCGTGCTCGTGATCAACGCGATGGGCCGCGTCTTCATGGAAGCGCTCGACGACCCGTTCGCGGCGGTCGACCGCGAGCTCGAGGCCTGCAAGCTCGGCTGGGGCTGCGACGCCGCCATCGTCGACATCCACGCTGAGGCGACGTCGGAGAAAATGGCGATGGGCCACTTCTGCGATGCGCGGGCGAGCCTCGTCATCGGCACGCACAGCCACGTGCCCACGGCGGACGCACAAATCCTGCACGGCGGCACAGCCTATCAAACGGACGCCGGCGCCTGCGCCGACTACGACAGCGTCATCGGCATGGAAAAGACCGAACCGCTGCAGCGCTTCACCCGCAAACTCTCGACCGGCCGCATGACCCCGGCCCAAGGGCCCGCCACGGTCTGCGGCGTCTTCCTAGAAACCGACGACAACACCGGCCTGGCAAAACGCATCGACCCCGTGCGCCTCGGCGGACGGCTGAAGCCCGCAATGCCAAGCGAGCTATGAAGCGGCGCGCGCCGCCTTCTCGCATTCGGCCTTGAAGTCGTACGGCACCTCGTCGGCGCAGTCGGGCCAGTGGCCGCTGTCGCGCCAATATTTGACGAGGCCAGCGTGCGCGCACAGCTTTGCAAAGCGACTGTCCCGCTGCAGCGGCACGCTGGGGGCCGTGAAATACCCAGCCGTCACAAAGGCGCGGTTGACGCCGCGGCCCTTGCCCATCGGGCCGATCGGCCGCTTCGTCGCGATGGCTTCAAGCAAAGTCTCGTACGCAAGATCGACGCAACCGACCCAGCCCGCGATCTGGCAAAGTCCGAACTGCAACGTCGGCGACTGTTCCGGTCCCAGGATCGCGCGCATCAACGTCTCTCGCTGCGACTGCGGCATCGCGAGGAGCGAATGCACGAAACGCACGCCGTTGACCTCGAAGGCCGTCACGTCTTTTGGTTTGGGCGTATCGGGGGCAATCATCTCTGCCGCTTCATCGACATGTCCGCTGTAGAACAAAATCCGCCACCGAAAGCCCCAAACCCAGAGGGAGTCCGGCAGGCGCTGTTGGGCGGCATTGATCGACGCGATCGCCTCCTCCGCGCGGCCGAGCGTGAGCAGCACGTCGGCCGCCGTCGACACCATCCATGGCGCCACGGGCTCCAACGCGGCGGCGCGCGCGAAGTAAGGAAACGCCTCCCGCACGCGTCCGACAACGAGGTGCGCACCGCCATATCTGTTAAGCACGTCGGCGTTCTGAGGGGCCAACCCATACGCCTTCTCGATCAGGGCCAACTTTTCGCCATGCCCGGCGAAGGCCGGTTTGAGCGAGGCGAGCGCGACATAGGCGACGGCGTTGTTCGGATCGAGTTCGAGCGCGCGCTGCGCCGCCGACAACGCCGCATCGTGCATCGGCTCGCCCGCCCTGTCGCTGTCTCGCGGCAACTGCTGCATGCGCGCCATGCTCAACTGCGCCCACGCGCGCCCAAAAGTCGGCGCGCGGGTGACCGCTTGCAGAAGCAGCGACTCGGCGCGCGGATTCGTGTCGTCGCTGAATTCCCGGTTGTAGCGAAGGCCATTCAGGAACAATTCGTAAGCGACCGGATCGACCGCCTCTACCGGCGGCTTTGACGGCAAGAGCGATTTCAACGCGCTCGCCACATGACCGGCGATCTCATCCTGCAGCGCAAACGCGTCGGCGATCTCGCGGTCGTAGCGGTCGCTCCACAAGCAGCGCCCGCTAGCCACCTCGGTCAACTGCGTGTTGAGGCGCATGCGCGCGCCCGACTTGCGAAGAGCGCCGTCCAGAATGTGCGTCGCCTTGAGCTCCCGCGCCGCGTTCTTCTTCTCCGCCCCGCGAAACTGGAACGCCGATGTGCGGCCG
>JANNEL010000686.1:0-2888 GCA_031378595.1 Alphaproteobacteria bacterium | reverse complement strand
GCCGTGATCCGGCTGCGGTATCGGCTTAGAAACCTTGGCACCCATGACAAAGGTGGAGCGGTAGATCTCCGCCGCCGCCGCAATGTCCGGGACGGCAATGGCGACGTGGTTTAGGCGGCCGAGCATTTTCTAGTCCTGTTTGTGCAATTGCGAACGGTCGAAACTTAGTTGGAAGGGGCGGCCACGGCAAGCGGCGGGCTTCTTGGCGCGCCGGTCGCGATCCCCTATCAAGCCGCAATGTTCCAGCTTCTGCAGATTCTCGGCACGCTTGCCGTTAACGCGATCCCGCTTGTCGGCGTGCTCTGGTTTGGCTGGAACGTTGCCGAAGTCCTGATCCTCTATTGGATCGAGAACCTTACGATCGGGGTGGCGTATACGGTGCGCCTCGCGATCAGCACCGGACGAACGGAGATACGTCTCCGTTTTCGACGACGTGGTTCTTCGCCATGCACTACGGCATGTTCACGTTCGTGCACGGCATCTTTGTCATTGTGCTGTTCGGCGTGCAGGGTGGAGGCTTTGCCCATATGAGCACCGGGTTCGCGGGGCCTGTGCTGGCGATTGTTTGCTGGCAGGCCATGTTCTTGGCGATCGATGTCGTTCGGACAGACCGGTTTCGCGGAAGGTCGCCGGGCGACATGATGTTCGAGCCCTACCCGCGCGTTCTTGCATTGCACCTAACCGTCATCGCCGGTGGGTGGTTGGTCGGCGAACTCGGTGCGCCGATCTGGGCGCTCGCGATCCTGGTGCTCGTGAAAACACTGAGCGACCTTGTCATCGGCCTGGTTTTTGCGCCAGGCGGGGGAAGTTCGGCCGAAGCGCTCGCCGCGTTAAGGAAACGGCCGCAACCCTAGCGTCACGGTTCCGTCAAACGCTTGTCTGTTGCCGCCCTGCATGGTCTTGTCCGGCGCTAAGCGGTCCACGCAAGGGAACTCTGTTCATGGATGTAATTGTCTTTCAGGTCGGTCTTGCTATTACGGTTCTGAGCGGCCTCCCGGTCTTGTGGCAACTGTCGCGTGGCCATCCCAAGGGGCTCTTCATCCTGTTCTTTGCCGAGATGTGGGAGCGCTTCTCGTACTACGGTATGCGCGGCCTGCTCGTGTTCTACATGACCGAGCAATTCCTCTTTAAGGACGCGGCTGCGCAGGGCCAGTACGGCGCGTACACCTCGCTCGTCTATTTGGTGCCACTGCTCGGCGGTTTGCTCGCGGACTTGTATCTCGGTACGCGCAAAGCGATCGCGTTCGGCGCGATGCTTCTCGTTTGCGGCCACCTTTTGATGGCGTTCGAAGGTCCGCCGGCGCAGCAAACACTGACGTTTAACGGCACCACGTACGGGTTCGATGTCCAAGGACGCATGGATGCCAAGCAATCGCGCATCATCGTCGACGGTCAGAAATATGCGTATGGCGCAAGCGCTGACGGCGGGTTCGAAATCAAGGGCCTCGCGCCGGGTGGCGCATTGCCGAACATACTGCCGAAAGACTCGTATCAGATCGGCGTGATCGAAGGTCCGTCCATCTTCAGGAACATCTTCTACCTCGCGCTTGCCCTCATCATCATGGGCGTCGGATTCTTGAAGGCGAACATTTCGACGATCGTGGGTCAGCTCTACGGTCAGACCGATCCGCGGCGGGACGCGGGCTTCACGCTCTACTACTACGGCATCAACCTTGGTGCGTTCTGGGCCTCGCTGCTTTGCAGCTGGCTAGGCACCAGCTACGGCTGGGGCGCGGGCTTCGGCGCAGCCGGCATCGGCATGCTCTTGGGCTTCATCGTGTTCGGTCTTGGCAAATCTTGGCTTGAAGGCCGAGGGGAGCCGCCCAATCCGGAAGTTCTGAAGCGGGCGGCGCTCGGTCCGATCAACGTCGAGTGGACCATCTATTTGCTCGCTATCCTCGGCCTCGGCGCCGTTTGGATGCTTGTGCAGCAACACGACTGGGTAACGAATATGCTCATCGTGGCGTCCGTGTTGGTGTTGCTCTACTTGGTGATCTTCATGTTCACCCAGTGCACTTTCGTCGAGGCGCAGCGCATTATTCTCGCGCTCATTCTGGTCGCCGCATCAACCGTGTTCTGGACGTTGTTCGAGCAAGCGGGTTCTTCGTTGAACCAATTCGCCGAACGCAACACGGAGCTCACGATTTTCGGCGTTACGCTGACTGCGGCACAGACGCAGTCCTTCAACGCGGGCATGATCTTGATCCTGGCGCCGATATTTTCGGCAATTTGGGCCGGACTTGGCCGGATCAATCTCGATCCGAACCCTGTGCTCAAATTCGGCCTCGCTCTTCTTCAGGTTGGCGCCGGGTTCTTCGTGCTCGTCTGGGGCTCGCAGTTCGCAGACGCGAGCTTCAAGGTTCCGATGATCTTCTTGTTCCTGACGTACATGCTCCACACGACCGGCGAACTCTTCATCTCGCCCGTTGGGCTTTCGCAGATGACCAAGCTCGCACCGGCCTCGATCGCCTCAACAATTATGGCCACGTGGTTCTTGGCGTCTTCGTGGGCGCAAATGATCGGCGGTTGGATTGCGCAGCTTACGGCCGCCGAAACCGTCGCGGGCCAGGTTCTCGATCCGGGCAAAGCGTTGAAAACGTATGTGGAGGTTTTTCAGCAAATCGGTATGTACGGCATCGCGGTCGGCGCGGGTTTGATCGTGCTCTCGCCGATCCTGCGCTATCTGGCGCATGACAGGGCGGCGAAGGTTGGCAGCATGCAGCCCGCCGAGTAACGCCGGTCACGTCGTTCATCTTGAGCGACTGAATATGCACGCCGCTAGACCCTTGGTTTCGCGGCGCTTTTCGTTCGATGAATGAACCTCGCCTGAACGACAGGTTAGAGTTCGCTTTAGGATCGGACCGGCAAACTCCTCAGCGCTGAAGATG
>JANNEL010000685.1:0-1567 GCA_031378595.1 Alphaproteobacteria bacterium | reverse complement strand
CAGAACGCGTTCATGACGGAGACGGGGGTCGTGATGGCCGCGACTATCGCCTTCGGCATGGGGATCGACAAACCGGACGTGCGCTTTGTCGTTCATGCGGACCTGCCCGGGAGTGTGGAGGCTTATTATCAAGAATTCGGGCGGGCAGGGCGTGACGGTGCAAAGGCCGAGGCGCATTTGCTGTTCGGCCTTTCGGACATCCGCATGCGGCGCATGTTCATCGACCAGGAAGATGCGGGCGAGGATCGCAAGCGGCGCGAGCATCAGCGGCTTGGCGCGTTGATCGGGTATTGCGAGGCGTCTTCGTGCCGGCGGCAGATTTTGCTCGGCTACTTCGGCGAGAAGGCCGGGGCATGCGGAAACTGCGATGCGTGTTCGTCGCCGGTGGAGCTTGTCGATGCGACGGCGGAGGCGAAGCTCATCATCGAAACTATTCGCGCGACGGGGTCTCGCTTTGGCGCGGTGCATGTCGTCGACGTGCTGATGGGCGCTGCGAGCGAGCGGGTGCTGCGGTTGGCGCACGACAAGCTCGGGATGTACGGGGCGGGGAAAGAACGCAAGCGCGAGGCGTGGCAGCAGTTGATAAGGCAGCTCGTCGCCGCGAATTTCTTGATGCTCGACATTGCGGGCTACGGCGGATTGCAAGTCGCCGATCAAGGCCGCGCGTTGTTGCGCGGCGAGGCGCAGTTCGTGCACCGGCCGACGGCGCAGCCGCAGCGGGCGGAGCGGAAGACGAAGGCCGCGGCGGCGGCTGCAGGTTTGACGGACGCGGAGGCGACGCTGCTGGATGCGTTGAAGCAGCTGCGGCTTCGCCTCGCCAAGCAGCGCCGGGTTGCGCCTTATTTGATCTTCTCGGACCGCTCCCTGATCGACATGGCGGCGCGCAAACCCCGGACAGGCGACGACTTTGCCGAAGTGCACGGCGTTGGCGCCGCGAAACTGAAGACGTTTGCCGGGGTTTTCCTGGCTGCGATCCAGCGGCACCAGGCTGAATCGTCTGCTAACATGGCGGACGATGCATGAAGGGGATCCCAGTGAAAGCGTTCGTTGCGTTTGTTTTGAGTTTGGTTTTGGCCGCCTCCGTTGTCGCGGCGGACGATCCGGCCGTCGTGCGGATTGACAAGTTTCACGACGCGCTTTTAGCCGTCATGAAGGATGGATCCAAGCTTGGGGCCGAGGGGCGGTACAAGAAGCTCGAAACCGACGTCGATGCGCTGTTCGACCTGGCCGCTATGACGAAGTTCACCGTCGGGCCGCCATGGGCGAAGATGACGGCGGAGGAGCAGAAGTCGCTCGTCGCCGCGTTCCGGCGTATGACGATCGCGAGCTACGCGCATAATTTCAACGCGTTCAAAGGTCAGGAGTTCGTCACCGATCCGAAGGCGGAAGACCGTGCGCCGGATCGGCTCGTAAAGTCGCAAGTGATCCCGCAAGGCGAGAAGCCGGTGAACCTTGTCTACCGGATGCGCGAAACCGGCGGGGTCTGGCGCGTGATCGACGTGATCTATGAGTTCGTCAGCCAGCTCGCGACGCGGCGCTCGGATTTCGCGTCGACGGTGGCGAGCGG
>JANNEL010000683.1:0-5633 GCA_031378595.1 Alphaproteobacteria bacterium | reverse complement strand
ACGGTGGGTGTCGTCAATTTCTACCGCCAGCAGGATGCGATGGCGGGGCTGGGTTACATCCTCGACAAAACGCTTTGGGGCCAAGGGTATGTGAGCGAGGCGATCGACGCCGCGCTCGACCATGGGTTCGGCACGCTGAGGCTGCACCGTATTTGGCTCGAGATCGACCCGCGCAACCATGGATCGATCCGCGTCGCCGAGAAATGCGGCTTCGCCGCGGAAGGCGTTGCGCGCGAATCGTTCCTGCTCGCCGGCGCCTACCTCGACAGCGTCTACTACGCGATGTTGCGCGACGAGTGGCTCAAGATGCGCGGGTTAGACGGCTCATCCGGCCGATAATTTCTTCGGCTTCGCTGACCATGCGGTTGACGATTTCGGCGCAGGGCAAAATGTCATGGATTGCGCCGGCGCCTTGGCCCATTGCGAAGGCCGAGCGGTCGCGTTGAAGGCCTTCGACTTGGCCGCCGATCCCGCCCATGACGCCCGCCTGGTGCGAGATCATCGCTTGCATCGGGAATGGTTTGATATCTTGCGGGCGGCGTTCCCAGTCGGCGACGTAGTCGTTCTTGAAGACGCGCATAGGCTTGCCGGAGTAGGCCTTCGTGACGATCGTGTCTTCGTCGGTCGCATCGACGACGACCTGTTTGTACATGTCGCCCGCGTGCGCCTCGCTTGAGGCGATGAAGCGAGTCCCGACCCACACGCCTTGCGCGCCGAGTGCGAGCGCCGCGGCGAGGCCGCGCCCATCGACGATCGAACCTGCGGCGACAACGGGTATCTTTACCGCGTCGACGATCTGCGGGATCAGCGCTAGGCCCGCGATCTTGCCAGTGTGGCCGCCGGCCTCCGTGCCTTGTGCGACGACCGCGTCGAGGCCACCGTCTTCGCCGGCCTTCGCGTGGCGCACCGTGCCGCAGACGTTCATGACCTTGAGACCTGCCGCGTGGAAACGGTCGACGAGGTGGCGCGGCGGAACGCCGAGGCCTGAGATGAACGCCGCGGCACCTTCTTCGATGATGATGTCGGCCGTGCGTTCGAGTGACTCCGGCACGGCGGCCAGAAGATCGACACCGAACGGTTTCTTCGTGAGCTGGCGTACGCGGCGCATCTGCGTTCGGATCTCGTCCGGGCTGCGGCCCGCCATACCGAGCGTGCCGAAGCCGCCCGCTTCGGAGACGGCGGCACAAACCTCGGCGTACGAGACACCGCCCATGCCGGCCAAGAGGATCGGGTACTCGATGCCGAGGAGGTCACAGATCGATGTGTGAAGGGTCATGAGCGGTTTCCGATGTGAGGCGTCGCGCATGCTCAGTTTAACGGGCCGGCTTCGTTTTGCGCCACGGGTCTCTTGTGGCGGCTTTGCGCTACGGTTCGCGCGAGGCGGGCGATTTCGCGAGGTGCGGTCAAGTTGGCTTCGTGGGGCCGATGGGCTAGGGTTTCTCCGGTTGGGCCTTCGGAGGAACGATGTTGCGCTTTATAGTCATGTTGGCGTTTGCCGCCGCGATTTCGCTGCAAATCGTCAAGGACGCGCCGGCGGCCATGGTCGACAAAGGCCCGCCCTACACCGACGCCGAGTTTATTGCTCTGTCGGTGGATCGGATTCCGAATTCGTTCCGCAAGACGTTGCCCGAATGGTGGGCGCGGGCCCCGGACGACCTGCGCAAGCACGTGTTGAACTCGCCAAGTCAAATGTGGTGGTCGATCATTCTGTGCAACTTTCAAGGCTTCAAGCCGAACGTCAGCGGACGGGAAAATTCGACGAAGTGCGAGCAAGATTCTTACAACGCCCAACAGCGCGGTAAGAATATGTGGACCGAAGATGGACAGTGGATCGGACCGTCTGAGGAATGCAAAAAACGCGACAAGCGCACCCAATGGGGCGAATTGATTTGCGATTAGCTCAGCCGTAGCGCGCCTGGGCCTCCAGCGTGAGGCCCAGCGCGACGGAGAGGAAATCGTCGCCGCGTTTGATTTGCGCGTCGGGCAGCTCGTCGCGCAGAACGGCTTCTACGGCGGGGACGAGGCTTGAGCCGCCGGTCATGAAGACCGTGTCGATGGTGGTGACATCGGCGAGTGCCAAACAGTTCCAGACAGCAAGACGAAGGCGCATGAGTTCCGCGGCGATCGCTTCGTCGAACATTTCGCGCGTTGCCGGTGCGGCGAGGCCCGTCTCGATGAAGGGGAGCGCGATGGCCGTTCGGTCGGCGTCCGTCAGGTCGATCTTCGCTTGTTCGACGGCGAAGGCGATGCGGTGGCCGAGGTGTTTCGTCAACACGTTGAGCAGGCGCTGGGTCTTTTGCGGCTCGACGGCAAGGCGGTGGACGTCCTGCGCCTCGCGCACGATCTTGGGCGTATAGCAAAGGTTGATCGTCGGCCACCAGGCGAGGTCGGCAAAGATCGAACGCGGCATCGGCAGTTGTTTGTCGATCAGCTCCGTGCCGAGGCCAAGCTCCGGCATCACCGCCTTCATGCTTAAGTTGCGGTCGAAGTCGGTGCCGCCGACGCGGACGCCGGTGTTGGCCAGGATGTCGCTTTTGCGATCCGCGCTACGGCGGCGATCGGGACCGATGCGGACGATCGAGAAGTCGGACGTGCCGCCGCCGATATCGGCGACCAGGATCGTCTCTTCGCGCGACGCGGTCAGTTCGTATTGTGCTGCGGCCGCGACGGGCTCGTAGACGAATGAGACCTCTTTGTAGCCCGCTTGGCGTGCCAACTCGGCGAGACGCGTTTCGGCGCGCGCGTCGGCGGCGTCGTCGCCTTCGACGAAGCGCACGGGACGGCCGTGCACGACGGCGTCGATCGGGCCGCCTGCGGCTTCTTCCGCTTTGGCCTTTAGGTGACGTGAAAACATCGCGATCACGTCGGTGAGCGGGATTGAGCGTCGCGACAGCGCCGTTCGTTCGTTGATTAACGAGGTCGAGAGGATCGTCTTCAAGCCACGCATCAGGCGGCCGTCATTGCCGCTGACATAGGCGTCGACGGCGTTGCGGCCGTAGAGCGGTTTGTCCTGCTCGGCGAAATCGAAGAAGACCGCTGATGGGATCATCGCCGCGCCATTTTCGACGGGCGCGAGCGTTGCCGCGTTGCCCTTGACGATGCCGATTGCGGAATTGGAGGTGCCGAAGTCGAAGCCTGCCGCGCGCATGTTTCTCATGTCCCCGTTGGTTGAAACGGGACACCCACTTAGTACCTAAGAAACGCGCTTGCCAGTCTGTTTCTTTTGGGTAGAATCGAGGAGCCAATACGGATGCGACGGCGTTAGTCGAGCACCAGTTCGGTTTCCCGAAATCCTTGCAAGTACAGCACTGCGCTCAGATCGCTGTGGTCGAGACGCGCGTCGGCCGCTTCGGCGACGATTGGTTTTGCGCGGTAAGCGATGCCGAGCCCTGCCGCCGTAATCATACCAAGGTCGTTCGCGCCATCGCCGATTGCGAGCGTTTCGTTCATGTCGATGCCGCTGTCATGCGCTATCGCGACGAGCGATTGCAGTTTGGCCACGCGACCCAAGATCGGTTCGCGCACGGTGCCGTCCAACTTGCCGTCTTGGATGCCAAACTCGTTCGCTTTGTGGGTCGCGAAGCCCGCGGCTTCGGCGACGCGCGCGGTGAAGAACGTGAAGCCGCCGGAGATGAGTGCCGTTTTGGCGCCCGCTTCTGTCATCGTGCGCACCAGGATGCGCGCGCCGTCGTTCAGGCGCACGCGTTCATTGAACACGCGGTTGAGCGTCGTTTCGGGAAGACCCTTGAGCAGTGCCACCCGTTCGCGGAGTGCACTCTCGAACGGAATCTCCCCCCGCATCGACCGTTCGGTGATTGCTGCAATCTGCGGCTTGATGCCGGCGAAGTCCGCGATTTCGTCGATGCATTCGCAGCCGATGATCGTCGAATCCATGTCGGCGATCAGGAGGCGTTTGCGGCGGTGTTCGTTCGGAACGACGTTCGCGTCGACCTTGTGCGCCGTGAGCGCGCCGCGGACCGCAGCCAGAATACCCGCGTCCGTGTCGCGGAACTCGCAGGCTGTGCGCGGCGAAAGCCAATGCGGCGTTGCACCAATGACTTTCGACGCGGCTGTCACAGCGTCGTCATGCAACTCTCCGAGCGCGGCGGTCAAAACCAGCGTATGATTCATGGCGCTTTGCTTCGCGTTTCGAGGATGTCAGTGGCCGGACCGGATGCCGTTCTTATTGCAGGGCCCACCGCCAGCGGCAAGTCGGCGCTGGCGCTGAAGCTCGCGCGCGAGTACTGCGGCGCGGTGATCAACGCGGATGCGATGCAGGTCTATCGCGAGCTGCGCGTGCTGTCGGCGAGGCCGGAACCGGCAGAGGAGGCGCTTGCGCCACATTATCTCTACGGGTTCGTGAGCGCGTTCGAGCCGTTCTCCGTCGGGCGCTGGCTGGACGCTGCGCGTGTTGCGCTCGATGAGGTGCGCGCGAAGGGGCTCACGCCGATTGTCGTGGGCGGCACGGGGCTTTACTTCGCCACGCTGATCGATGGGCTCTCGCCGATTCCGGAAATTCACGCGTCGATCCGTGTCGAGGCGCGGCAGAAACTTGCCGAACTCGGGAACGAGCGGTTTCACGCGGCGCTTGCGGAGCGCGATCCCGTGATGGGTGCGCGGCTGAAGACGGGCGACAGTCAGCGGCTTGTGCGCGCGTGGGAAGTGATCGAGGCGACGGGCCAATCGCTGGCCGAGTGGCAGGCATTGAAGGGCGAGCCCGTGCTCACCGGCGATCTCGCGCGTTTCGTGCTGAAGCCCAACCGCGATTGGCTGATCGAACGGATTGGGCGGCGGTTCCATTTGATGATGGAGCAGGGCGCGCTCGATGAGGTGCGAGCCTTGCGCGGTTTGAGCAGCGACCTGCCCGCCGCGCGGGCGCTCGGCGTGCCGCAACTGCTGGCGCTCCTCGACGGCAGGCTAACGCTCGATCAGGCGATAGAGCAGGCGATCACGCAAACGCGCCAATATGCGAAACGGCAGATGACGTGGTTCCGGCATCAGATGCCTGATTGGCGCGTGCTTGAGTTGAGCGATGTCGGAGCTCAGGCCGCGGTGATCGGGGCGGATCTGGAGTAGGCTAGCGGGGTGCGCAAGAATCGTCGGGCGGGTTCGCCAACTCCTCAAAAGCCTCCGCCGGAACGCGGTCACCTGCGGCCTTGTGCTTCTCCAAGTGCGCGATCATTTCCTGCTCGTCGGTTGCCCGGAAAACAGAGTTTCCCGACAGAGTGCAGCGACAACATTCGATCCCGCCTTGGGTTGAGTAATAAACGTAAACGTCGCGGCCCTCTCCAAATCTGCAAACGGCCATCGGTGGTCCCTCGGGGCGGCTAAGCGGCCCGCAGCTGAGTGTTCTTCTGAATTGGCGCGAGAACAACCTTGACGCGGTGCAGCATGATCGGTTAGAGATTTCGTAATAATATTGCTGGAAAATGCCCATATGCGGAATTTTGTGCTTGTAATTCGTTGCGCCGCTGAGCCCGTGACCTAAAAAGGGTCGTGGCAAGGCGGCGTGTCCGAGGGCCCCCGACGGGCCCTTTTCTTTTGGCCGATGAGCATTGCGAGTTGAGACGATGAGTGGACCACAAGACCCGACCGGCGCCGAGATCGTGATCCGCGCGCTGAAGGATCACGGT
>JANNEL010000670.1:0-15740 GCA_031378595.1 Alphaproteobacteria bacterium | reverse complement strand
AACCTGATCGACAACGCGATAAAGTTTACGGAAAAAGGTTCCGTCTCGATCCAGTTAAGCGTGCTGAGTGGGAGCACCAGCGACACCGCAGCCGCGGACTCGATCCTCCATTTCGAAGTTACCGACACCGGTATCGGAATGTCCGAAGAAGCGCGAGCACGGCTATTTGAAAAATTCATGCAAGCTGACAGCTCCTTTACGCGGCGCTTTGGTGGAACCGGATTGGGACTGGCAATCTCAAAACAACTCGTCACTCTGATGGGTGGAACAATCGGCGCCAAGGGTCAGGAGGGCGCTGGCTCGACGTTTTGGTTCGAGATCCCGCTGAATCGATCTCGCATGAGTGCCGCGCCAAACGAACCCTCGATCTCGTTGATCAACGCCGGTTGCCTCGCGGTTGACGACAACAAAGTCAACTTGGCCGTTCTTGCGGGTCAACTCGAACCGCTCGGATTGAATTTGAACTTCGCGCAAGACGGCTTCGCGGCACTCGCGGAACTGGAACGCGCCCGGCATCAGAAGCGGCCATACTCTATCGTATTCGTCGATCAGTTGATGCCTGGAATGTCCGGCGATGAACTGGCGCGCCGGATCCGGTCGACGCCGGACATTTCCAATATTCAGTTGATCTTGCTCACCTCGGCGGGGAGAGAGTCTTTGGCGGGCACCTCTGCGATGTTGTTCGACGCCATCCTCGAAAAGCCCGTTCGCGAGCGCGACTTGGCGCAAACGCTTGCCGCTCTCTATGGCGCGCGGACGATGGTTCGAATCGACCGATCGGCCGTCCCAACCGCGCAGGTACCGCCTGCGACCCCGACGCAAGCTGCTCGCTCGCTTAAGATTCTGTTGGTTGAAGACAACAAGCACAACCAACGATTTGCGGTGGCTCTGCTCAAAAAATCGGAGCATCAGGTCGATGTCGTCGAGAATGGCAATCAAGCGGTCGATGCCGTTCGCCAGAATGACTACGATGTCGTACTCATGGATGCGCAAATGCCGCAACTCGACGGCGTGGAAGCAATCCGGAAAATTCGCGCCCTCGACAATGCCAGACGAGAAGTGCCGATCATCATGTTGACCGCCCACGCCATGGCGGGCGACCGCGAGCGCTACATCGCGGCCGGCGCTGACGACTACGTCGCCAAGCCGATCTCTGTGCCGCTGCTGAACTCAAAGCTTGCTCTCATAGCGAACGCGGGGCTTGGACGCGCGCGAGTCCCCGCTCAATAGGGCCCTGTCGTTCAGGTAATCCAAACCCCGCTCGTGTTCGAGCGATACCCCAGCGCCTTGTACGCCGCGTCAACCAAGCTCTGTCCGCGGTCGTTGAGCAAGAGCCCAAGGCCCATCTGGTTCATCGTGTAGCCGAAGCTCATATGCGTCTCCGGACACGCGAAGCCGATCGACCCGCCCGCGCCGACGTGGCCGAACGCGCTGTCGGAGAGCAGGCAGCTCGCAGCGTCCAAACCCGGCAGCCAGCGATTGTCCATCGACTTCATGTAGCCCAGCGCAAAGCGCGTCGGGATCATCAGCGTGCCGTCCTGATGCGTTCCCATCGCGATGCGGCTCATACGCGCGATCGTATCGCGGCTGACCAACCGCTTGCCGTTCAGCGTGCCGCCATTCGCGAGCGGCGCGTACATGCCCGCCAACCCGCGCGCGTTCGTCGTGCCGTTGCCCGCGCCGATCTCAGCCGCCCTGCCCTCGCGCGTGTTCGGATTGAACGCCATAAAATCACGCATGCAAAGATGCGACGGCGACGTTGGATCGCTCATCGCCTTCTGGAAGAAGCGCGACTGCATCGCTTCCGGCGTCGGCATCGCCTGGATCATCGGTGCGACGCGATGTTCTTGAGCCTCCGGCAATCCGATCCAGAAATCGAGCCCCAACCGCTTTGCAACCTCTTCCTGGAAGTACGCGCCCATGCGTTTCTTCGCGGCTCGGTGCACAATCTCGCCTACAGTCCACGACATCGAAATCATGTGATAGCCGTTGCGCGTACCTGGCTCCCAAAACGGTGCCTCCTTCGCAACAATATCGACCATATAGTCCCAATCGTAGAAACCGCCCGGCTTCGGCGCGGAGCGGATGTGCGGTACCCCGACCGAATGATCGAGCGCCATCGCAACGCGCGCGTTCTCTTTCCCGTTCCGCCCGAACTCCGGCCAATATTTCGTAACGAGCGCATCAAGATCGAGCAGCCCCCGGTCCGCCAAAATGTGCGCAGTCAGCGCCATCGCCCCTTTTGTGGAGGAAAACACACAAGAGATCGTGTCCTTCTCCCAAGCCGCCCCACCGACCTCGCGCTTGCCACCCCAAACATCGACGACGGTCTTGCCCTCAATCGCAATCGCGCAACTGGCACCAACCTCCCCACGCGCCTCGAAGTTCGTCACGAACGCGTCGAGCACACCGGCAAACTTCGGGTCACACGTGCCTTCGACTTTGCCGACCTTTGTGGCGAGAGAGACGGTGTTCATGTTTGCGCTCGATCCGTTGCCTGTCCCCGACCTGCATCGCGGACCGGCAAGCTGACGTCAAGAGGCGCACGCCCAAGGGTCCCAGCTTCACGTTACCGCCGCCTCTGTGCCGCCAGGAGGCCACAGAGCAAAAACTTCGAATCCTGAATCCACGAACGCCTCCAATCGGCTTTCCGACTGCAGCCACGTGGAACATTTCCCGAGTTCGCGCGTTTATTTTCTAGGCGCCGGATCGCGACAGGCCGCGTTACCACCCTTGCGCGAGGACAGAACCGTCAATGCTGCGCCCCGAAATGTCGAATGGCACCGGTCCTGTGACGCAATCTGCACAGGCATCGGCTGTGCGCCCCCAATCAACAATCGATTGGAACAGCAACGAGCTGATTCGCGATGAATTGCTCAGCGCAGAGGCGTTGGAACGACACGCCCAGAATCTCGCGGCGACCCATCGAGTGTCCGAACTGAGACAGAGCGCCGGGTCGTTGCGCACCAGACTGCAACAGAATGAAGCAACGCTTCTTGCCGCCTACCGCACGATCGCAAAGGCCGTGACTGAAGGCCGCCCAATTACCCCCGCCGCTGAGTGGCTCGTGGACAACTACCATCTCGTCGAAGATCAGGTCCGCGAAATACGCCTAGACCTTCCGCCGGGATACTATCGACAACTCCCCAAACTAGCCGACGGCGCACTTTTAGGGCTGCCGCGGGTGTTCGGGCTCGCGTGGAGCTTCATCGCCCACACCGACAGCCGTTTCGATGCCGACATGCTCTGCCGTTTCGTCAACGCTTATCAGCGTGTGCAGCCATTGACCATCGGCGAGTTGTGGGCGGTGGCAATAACGCTGCGGATCATGCTCGTCGAGAATCTCCGCCGTGCGGCCCATCGAATTCTAAATAGCCGACAGCAACGAGAGAACGCCGACAACCTTGCCGACCGCCTGCTCGCCGCAAAGCGTCCGCAAGCCGCCGAGATCGAATGTCTCCTCAAGCCGCACGAAAACACGCCGATGCCGCCGGCATTCGCCGCGCAGCTCGTCCAAAGACTCCGCGATCAAGACCCCGCGCTGACCCCTGCCATGCAATGGCTCGAGACCAAACTGAACGCACAAAACACGTCAACCGACATCGTCGTGCAGAACGAGCATATGCGCCAAGCAGCAATGACGGTGACAGTGCGCAATATCATCTCCAGTATGCGGCGCGTTTCTGCCGTCGATTGGGCAGAACTTTTCGAAACCATCAGCCCGGTCGACGCCGTGTTGAGAAGTGCGAGTGGCTTCGGCCGGATGGACTTCGCCACGCGCGATCAGTACAGGCGCGCCATCGAAGAGCTTGCCCGCGGCTCCAAGCTGCCCGAAATGGAGATTGCGGCGCGCGCGCTGGCAGAAACAACCGCAGCAGCTCGCCATGCAAACCACATCAACGACACCGAGAGGAACCGGGCGTGCGACCCTGGCTACTATCTCATCGCTGCAGGGCGGCCCAGGTTCGAGCGCAAGATTGACTTTCGCCCTCCGATAAACGCGTGGTTAGGCCGTACCACAGCGGCGGCAGGATTTCTCGGATACATTGTTAGTATCGGTATTGTCACGACGGCTTTGATCGGCTTGACGCTCTCGCTCATCGGTGGAAGCCTTCCCACCTGGTGGTGGCCCGCGCTCGCGGCGCTGGGTCTATTTCCAGCCACCGACGCAGCTGTCGCGCTCGTCAATCGGTTTGCGACCTCGCAATTCGCCGCGACAACGCTGCCGGGACTTGAACTGCGCGACGGCATCTCCGCTGACTTCCGAACAATGGTTGTCGTGCCGACGCTTTTGACGTCGCTGCCGTCAGTAGCGGAACAGGTTGAGGGTTTGGAGGTCCACTACCTCGCAAGCCAAGACGGCGACATTCACTTCGCTCTCCTATCCGACTGGACCGATGCAGCGACGCCCCTTGCCGAAGACGATGAACACCTATTGGCCGCCGCTGCCGCCGGCATCGCACGGCTCAACGCGCGCTATGGCGATCGCTTCCTCTTGCTCCACCGCCGTCGCGTCTGGAACGCGAACCAGAAACTATGGATGGGGTGGGAGCGAAAGCGCGGAAAGTTGCACGAGTTGAATAGGCTTCTGCGTGGCGCCACCGACACCACCTTCGTCGGACTCGATCGCATACGGGTGCCCACCGGCGTGCGCTACGTGATCACGCTGGATGCCGACACGCGCCTACCGCGCGACGCCGCGCGGCGTCTGGTCGGAAAGATGGCACACCCGCTCAACCGTCCTCGCTTCGACGCGCGCACTGGACGCGTGGCGGAAGGCTACGCCGTTCTGCAGCCACGCATCACGGCGACACTTCCGACAGGCAAAGAGCAGTCGGTATTTCAGAAAATCTTTTCGACCAGCGGCGGTATCGACCCCTACGCCGCTGCCGTCTCGGATGTTTATCAAGACCTCTTCGGCGAAGGATCCTACGCAGGCAAAGGCATCTACGACGTCGACTTGTTCGAGGCCGCGCTTGCCGATCGTGTGCCGGAGAACACACTCCTGAGTCACGACCTATTCGAGGGAATATTCGCCCGCGCAGGCCTCGTTTCCGACATCGAACTGTTCGAGACGTTTCCGTCCAGATACGACGTCGCGGCATCGCGTTTGCACCGCTGGGCGCGAGGCGATTGGCAACTCCTTCCGTGGATATTTGGGCGAGGCGCGCCGGGCAACGATCAAGACCAAACGGCCATACCCCTCGGCGGTGTGTGGAAGATGCTCGACAACTTGAGGCGCTCCCTGTCGCCACCCGCAAGCGTTCTGGCATTAGCGATCGGCTGGACACTCACGCTGCAGCTGTCCCTGATCTGGACCGGCTTTATCCTGGCAACCATCGCGCTGCCCCCACTATTGCCCGTGTTCGGCGCGTTGCGCCCGCCACGCCCGGGCATCGCAATACGCAGTCACGTGCAGGCCGTAGCGGGAGACCTGTGGCTTGCAATGTCGCAGATCGCGTTCGCGATCACTTTTCTGGCGCATCAAGCCGCGTTGATGATCGACGCGATCGCACGGACGTTGAATCGCTTATTCTTCACCCATCGACGCTTGCTAGAGTGGGTGACTGCGGCGCAAGCCACCTATCGCCCCCAGCTCGACCTTGCAAGTGCTTACAGCCAGATGGCCGGCGCGATCGGCATCGCGGTAGGCACGATGGCACTGTCGCTGGCGTTCGGCACTTACGCCTCGTTCATCGCCTTGCCGTTCGTCACGCTGTGGGGCCTCTCGCCTCTGATCGCGCGCTGGTCCAGTGCGTCACCGACGACTGTCGAGCGAGCCGCTGTTTCGGCACAAGACGCCGACACGCTACGCCTCATTGCCCGGCGCACATGGCGCTACTTCGAAACGTTCGTCACCGCCGACGATAACATGTTGCCGCCGGACAATTTTCAAGAAGACCCGGACCCGATCGTGGCGCACCGGACCTCGCCAACGAACATCGGCCTGTACCTCTTGTCGATCGTAACCGCGCGTGACAACCACTGGATCGGAGCAGTGGAAATGATTGAGCGGCTGGAAGCAACGTTCGCAACGATCCACCGGTTGGAGCTTTATCGCGGCCACCTGTTCAACTGGTACGACACACGAACCTTGGTCCCGCTTGAACCCAAATACGTTTCATCCGTCGACAGCGGAAACCTCGCAGGACATCTCATTGCCGTCGCAAACGCCTGCTCAGAAAGGGCCGCTAGCGCTGCTGCGGACGCCGATTGGAGGTCGGGTGTTGCCGACGCTCTGGCGGTCGTTAGTGAGGGTCTTGCTATCGTCAAACAGAGTGGCCCCAAGCCGCTAACGCAGCTCGACGGCATCAAACTGCACGTCTCCGAATTCAGCGCTTCGCTCGATAGCGCCGGCACCCTCGATCAGGCCCACGAACAAACGACGCGCTTGATCAGCCTAGCCGACGCGTTGCACTCGGAGCACGGCGATGCAGTCACATCCGAGATCCTGACTTGGAGCAAAGCCGCTCAACGCGCGGTCGAAAGCCACGCGCTGGATGAAGCCTCTGCTGCAGACGTCGCGGCGCGTCTAGGGAAGCTTGCACTCGCGGCGAACAACCTCTCCAACGCGATGGACTTCCGCTTTCTGATCAACGCGGAACTCAAGCTTCTGTCGATCGGCTACCTCGTCGGTACGGAGACGCTTGATCCAAGCTGCTACGACTTGCTGGCCTCGGAAGCGCGTTTGGCGAGCTTTGTTGCGATTGCCAAGGGTGACGCGCCGACGCGCCATTGGTTTCGTTTGGGTCGCCTCGTCACGGCCATCGACCGCAGCGCCGCACTGATCTCGTGGTCCGGGTCCATGTTCGAGTACCTGATGCCTTCGCTCGTCATGCGCGCACCCAAAGGCAGTTTGCTCGCCAGCACGAACAGGCTCATCGTCAGCCGCCAGATCGCCCATGGCCGCAAACTTGGATTGCCCTGGGGCATTTCCGAATCCGCTTACAACGCACGCGATTTGGAGTTCACTTATCAATACTCTAACTTCGGTGTTCCCGGCTTGGGGCTCAAACGCGGTTTGTCGGAGAACGCAGTCGTTGCGCCTTACGCGACTGCGCTCGCAGCAATGGTCGATCCATCAGCAGCATGCAAGAACTTCGCACGATTGAGCGACATCGGCGCCTGCGGTGCTTACGGATTTTACGAGGCCGTCGACTTCACGCCGTCGCGCATTCCCGAAGGTCAACGCCGCGCAGTCATCCGCGCATACATGGCGCACCACCAGGGAATGACCATCGTTGCGATCGCGAACGTCCTGAGCGACGGGCGCATGCGAACGCGATTCCACAATGAACCGCGCATCCGCGCGACCGAACTCCTCCTCCAGGAAAGGATGCCGCGAGAGGTGGCGCTTGCCCACCCGCGCGCGGAGGAGGTCCAGGCCGCACCGAAACTGATCGGCGCCGCAGCGCCCCGATCCCGCGTGGTCCTTTCGCCTCACGCGACACCGCCGCAGACCCAGCTCCTATCGAACGGACGCTACTCAGTCATGATGAGCGCCGCCGGTGGGGGCTACAGCCGCTGGAACAATCTTGCGGTCACTCGCTGGCGCGGAGACGTGACATCGGACGACTTCGGCACACATATCTATCTGCGCGACACACGGTCGGGTGCGGTTTGGTCGGCCGGATATCAGCCGACCACCACCGAGCCCGACGAATACAAAGTCGGATTTGCCGATGGGCGCGCCGAGTTTGCACGGCGCGACGGCTCATTGACGACAGCACTCGACGTCATCGTCTCGCCGGAATGCGACGGCGAAGTACGGCGCCTAACCGTTTCAAACCACGGCGCGCGCATGCGCGAAATCGAAGTTACCGACTATACCGAACTGGTGCTTGCGCCCGTTACCGCCGACTGGGCCCATCCCGCATTTTCGAAACTCTTTGTCGAGACGGACTATATCGCGGCGAAGGGCCTGCTCTTGGCAACCCGCCGGCAAGGTTCCTCGCGCGACAACGCGGTCTGGGTCAGCACGCATTCCCTGGTCGATGGCGAGGGCCTGGGTGCGTTGCAGGTAGAAACCGATCGTGCGCGATTCATTGGACGGGGACGCAGCCTGCGCGACCCGATCGCAATATCCGATCAGCGGCCGCTCTCGAACACTGTGGGCGCCGTTCTCGATCCGGTGTTCGCATCCCGTCGGCGCGTGCGCATTCGCCCGGGCGGATCGGTGCAGATCACCTATTGGACCTTGATCAGCGGATCACGTGACGAAGCCATTGCGCTCGCCGACAGGCATCGCGACTCCAGCGCCTTCGATCGCGCCACCACGATGGCTTGGTCTCAAGGTCAGATCGAGCGCCATCACATGGGTATCACGTCCGATCAGGCCAATCAGTACCAGCGCCTAGCAAGCCACTTGCTATACGCGAACCCGGCGCTTCGCGCGCCGTCAAAGACGATCGAACACGGAGCCAGGCCGCCTAGCGCACTGTGGACGCACGCCATCTCGGGCGACTTGCCAATCATTCTCGTGCGCATTGACGACGAACACGGATTGCCTTTCGTACGGGATCTTTTGCTCGCCCACGAATACTGGCAAAGGAAGCGGCTGGATGTCGATCTCGTGATACTGAACGAAAAGTCGACATCCTACGTTCAAGACCTACAAGCATCGCTGGAAGCACTTATGCGGGCTGGTGAAGCGCGCAGGCGGCACACCGGCGACGCGTCACGTGGAAAGGTGCTTGTTTTGCGCCGCGACCTCATGACCCCCGAGAGTCGCAACGCGTTGTTGGCTGTAGCGCGCGTGGACCTTACCGACCGGCGCGGCACCCTATCCGAACAACTCGACCGTCTGACCGAAACGCCGTCCGAGGTCACACGGCAAATAAGCCGTGCGACACTACAAAGTTCCATCTACCCGGCGGCACCGACGGCAAGGCCGCCCGATCTTGAATACTTCAACGGCATCGGCGGATTTGCCGGCAACAGCCGTGAGTATGTTGTTGCGCTAACCGATGGTCTCAAGACGCCCGCACCCTGGCTCAACGTTGTAGCGAACCCTCAGTTCGGGTTTCAGGTCTCCGCTGACGGCGGAGGTTACACATGGAGTCAAAGCAGCCGCGAAAACCAGCTGACGGACTGGTCGAACGATCCTGTGTGCGATCGTACGCCCGAAATCATCTACATTCGCGACGACGACACCGGCGAACTCTGGACACCGACGCCTTCACCCATCCGGCGCATATCGGCATCGTATTTGATCCGTCACGGTCAGGGATACAGCCGCTTCGAACACACGGCGGGCGGGATCGCCTGCTACATGCTGCAGTACGTCGCCAAGGACGATCCGATCAAGATTTCGCGTTTGTCGATCCACAACACGACAAGGCGAACGAGACACTTGACGCTCACCGGTTACGTCGAGTGGCTCTTGGGCCCGCCGCGCGGTTTGACAACACCGATCACCATAACAAGTTCGGACCCTACGACACGCGCCATATTCGCGCGCAATCCGTCGAGCGATCATTTCGGATCGCAAGTCGCGTTCGCCGACATGGCGGGGCGGCAGACGTCATGGACGGGCGATCGCACGGAATTCCTGGGACGCAACGGGTCGCCGGCTCAGCCCGCCGCACTATTCACCAAGACATCTTTGTCGGGGAACGTCGGCGCCGGACTCGACCCTTGCGCTGCCCTGCAGCGGTCGATCGAACTCAAACCCGGAGAAGCCATAGAAGTTGTTCTGTTCCTTGGCGCCGCGCACAACGAAGATGAAGCGCGGGCTCTGATCGGCAAATATCGCGCCGCGGACCTAAACCGAACGTTGGACGAGGTGACGGAGTTTTGGAACGAGGTGCTCGACAAGGTGCAGGTGAAGACGCCGGACCGCAGCATGGACATCATGCTCAATCGTTGGCTGCTGTATCAAACACTGGTTTGCAGGCTTTGGGCGCGATCGGCGTTCTATCAATCAGGCGGCGCATACGGCTTTCGCGATCAGCTACAAGATGCGATGGCGATGACGTTGACCTTGCCCGAGATCACGCGAGCCCACTTGCTTCGCGCTGCCAGCCGGCAATTCGTGGAAGGGGACGTGCAACACTGGTGGCTCGCACACTCCGGTCAGGGTGTTCGGACGGGGTTCTCCGATGACCGCCTCTGGCTGTGCTATGCAGCCGCTCACTATATGATCGCCACGGGGGATCATTCCGTGCTCGACGAGAACGTGCCGTTCTTGCAGGGTCCCGCCTTGCAGGCTGGGGAAGCGGACGCGTTCTTTGAGCCTGGCGTCACAGAGGAAAAAGCATCTCTGTTTGAACACTGCGCGCGCGCACTCGACCTCAGCCTCTCCGTCGGAAGTCATGGACTGCCGTTGATCGGCACAGGCGATTGGAATGACGGCTTCAGCCGGGTTGGCGCCGCCGGCGAAGGCGAAAGCGTTTGGCTCGGTTGGTTCCTGTGCTCAGTATTGGCCTCATTCATACCCATCGCGCGGCAACGCGGCGAGGCCGCGCGTGCCGAACGCTGGCTGTTGCACCGCGAAATATTGCGCGAAGCTCTTGAGCGCGAGGGGTGGGATGGCGATTGGTACCGCCGCGCTTATTTCGACGACGGCACGCCGCTGGGCTCCGGCACAAACGAAGTCTGTCGCATCGATTCCATCGCCCAGTCCTGGGCGGTGCTCTCCGGTGCCGCAGACTCCGACCGCGCGCGCCGGGCGATGGCGGCAGTCGACACCTTGTTGATCGACCGCCAAAACGGCCTCGCCATGCTCTTCAATCCACCGTTCGATAAAACCCCGGTCGACCCCGGCTACGTCAAAGACTATCCCCCCGGCATCCGCGAGAACGGTGGGCAGTATACCCACGCTGCCGCCTGGTCGGTGATGGCGTTCGCCGCGTTGGGCCAAGGAGACAAAGCCGCCGGACTTTTCTGGCTGCTCAACCCCATCAACCGCGCGCGCACGTTCACCGACAGCCAGCGTTATCGTGTCGAGCCCTATGTGGTCGCCGCAGATGTGTATTCCATGCCGCCCCATGTCGGGCGCGGCGGTTGGACGTGGTACACCGGCGCAGCCGGATGGCTTTATCGCGCGGGCCTGGAGTCGATTTTGGGGTTCAAGGTGGAAGGCGACACGATGCGCCTGGAACCTTGCATCCCGAACACGTGGCCGGGCTACGAGATCCGCTTCAAGCATCGCTCGGCGACATATGAGATTGTGGTTGAGAATCCCAATCGGGTAAGTTCAAGCGTGGCTGAAGTTCGCGTGGACGGCATCAAACGCGCTGACAACGATCACCGCGTCCAACTCCTGGACGACGGCTTGAACCACAAAATCCTGATCGTGTTAGGTTAGACGCCCACTGCCTATATAAGTGCAACAACGACCTTCCGCCGGCCGGCCTTCGTCGCGACTTCTTTGCCGACGGCCGTTGCGGCTGCGTCGCGCGCTTGTCTAAGCGCCGTCAGCCGGTCAGCATTCTCGTACGCGGCGCGGCGCTTCGCCTTGTACTCGTCCATCGCTGTCTGCCCGTCTTGAGCAAATCGTGCGCGTCGCTCGACATTTAGCGCTGTGCGCTCCTTGGCCAAATCGCGATCGCTCATCGCAGGAATTGCCAACCAGCCGGTACGCGCATCGCCTCAACCGCAGTCCGCGCTTGCACTCTGGTGTTGTACGCCATGGCTCAGATATGGGGATGGACACGAGGAATAGCGAACTAATTCTTACGCAAAAAAGGCCCGAGAGCGTCTCGAGCCTCAAGATGATTCGAATACTGAATATCTACGAGTAGAACATGTTGTACCGCACTTGGACGATCTCACCGGTGTCCTGGTCGATCAATAACGCGTCGGGACCATAACGTACCCAGACGTATCCTGGCGGCGGAGAAAAAAGGTCGTACGCCAAGAAATTCGCAACCCAGAAATTGCGTATGAAATAGTGCCGGGGCAAACGCTGGCCGTAACCATAGCGCCGGTAAGAGTTTCCGTCCCGCCAGCGATACACTTCGGCGCGATAGCGGCGTGGCGCATTGAAGTTACGGTGGTATTGCTGGATATTGACCTGCTGACGCCGATTTTGATGGCTCCAAACGCGGCGGCCGTTCCGATCGCCGAAATTGCGACGGTTGTCGCTGTTATCACGCGCGCCATCGGTCTGATTGTCCCGCCCACGTGCGTTTCGAACGCCTTCGTATTTGTTGCGCGTACGCTCCGCACTCCGCTTCTGCCGCTCGTTTCGCGCCCCGGCTTCGGGTATGCCGGGATATGGTTGGTTTGCGGTCGGCGCGGGGTTCACTACCGGCTTTGTGTTCCGCCCTTTACGATCACGCCCATCTTGATCGCCTGTCTTCTGCTCCACTGCCCCGGCATTTTCGTTAGTACTGCGCCGGCCATCTGGCGCCGCCAATGCCATCCCGCTCAGCAAACCCAGGCCAACGGCAACAGCGGCGACTCGTGTCACCATTAACATTCGCATAATTCTTCCTTCACTTTCGAGAGCTCTAGCTGCGAGCATGCGCGCCGCCACGGCTCACGAGGGAGGTGCGTACCGGCTCTTGCGCATCGCAGTGCTGAAGACAACACGCGGATCGGCCGTTCGTTCCTGTACGAACGCAAACGACCGGCACCGGAACCGTGTCAATGATAGAAGGCGGGAGATGTAAGTGCCCTGGAATCACGCGGCAAAGCGGCGAGCAACAACCAGCCAAATCCAGCCAGCATGAGACCTGCCCCGTACAAGCCGACTTGAACCTCTAAAGCGATCGGCATGCCAATGATACCGGCGCAGCCGACCGCAAATGCGAGAAGAACCAGCAACAGAAATACGCACGCCCACACGAGACCTGACAACGTTATCTCCTTGGGGCGTTAGACCTGCCCTTCTTATTAAAACGCGCTGCGGCGCTTAAGGTTGCGTGGGAACTTGCGCATTCCCTCAGGCCTCAGGCCTCACGCATTCTTGGGAGCCAGCGCTTGAATTAGGGCAGTCTCGACGTCCTGTCGCGAATAAGGCTTCGCGAGGATTGGGTGGTTTCGGTACGCTGGCAACACACCCTCAGGCCCGTAGCCCGTCGCGATGACATAAGGAATCTTGCGCAGGCCCAACTCGTCCGCCACAGGATAGACCGGCTCGCCAGCCAAATTCAGATCAAGAATCCCGGCATCGAACGTATGCGCCCCGATCAACGGCAACGCCTTGCCGATGCGTCCGGCAACAACCGACGTGCAGCCGAACGCAGCGACGATATCGCTCAGATCAAGCGCCAAAATCATCTCGTCTTCGACGATTAGGATGTGCCGGCCTCTTAACGGCAGAACCACTGAGACCGAAGGACCGCCGCTCATATGCGCGTCACAATCGGCGGCAAGTGTACATCGATCGCACACCGCAGGCCTGCCGGGTTGAAATCGAGCTCTATCTTACCATCGAGCTGCAGCGGCAGCCCCTCGGTGATCAGCCGCGTGCCAAAGCCGCTGCGGCGCTTTTGTTCCACGGCCGGTCCGCCAGCCTCCGACCAGACAAACTTCAGGGCTCGGCCGTCGCCTTGCGCGGGCGCCGTCCAAGAAATGTCCACGTGACCCTCGCCGTTCGACAGCGCGCCGTATTTTGCCGCATTCGTGCTTAGCTCGTGGACCGCCATGCCGAACGCCAGCGCCGCGTTGGGGTAGAGCACCACGTCGGTACCATCGATCGTCCAGCGCACTTTGTCCGTTCGATAAGGTTCCAACTCGTTCTCCACCACGTCGCGCAGCAAGACGCCGTGCCAATCGCCGGTTTGGAGCAAATTGTGTGTGCCCGAGAGAGCCGTAAGCCGCGCCAAGAACGCCGTGCGATAGGCGTCAACCGTCGCAGCGCCCTTCGCGGTTTGCGACGCGATCGACTGAACGGTCGCAAGCGTATTCTTCACGCGATGATTGAGTTCGTGCAGCAGGAGTTCGCGGTGAGCCTCAGCGCGCTTATGCTCGGTGATGTCTAAGACTACTGCCAAGGCGCGCTGCACGGTCCCCTCGGCATTCACCATGGGTGAAAACGCATTGTGGACCCACACGAACGATCCATCGGGCCGCAAATAGCGCTGTTCGACTTCGAAACGTTCACCGTGCGAGACCAGCCGCCCGAACAGAGCGCCGGTGCTCGCAAGATCGTCCGGATGGGTCACGTCCGCTACGCGCATGCTCAAGAGTTCTTTCCTGGTCCGCCCGACAACGAAGCAAAATCGCGGATTGACCAGCGTAAACCGCCCATCGAGATCAGCTTCCGCGACACCGGCCGTCGTCTGATTGACGATCGCCGCAAGCCGGCGCTCGCTTTCTTTCATCGCGTCTTCCAGGACTTTGCGGGCCGTGACATCGACAAACGTAATGACCACACCATCGATCACATTGGTAACTGTGCGATAAGGTCGAATCCGCATGACCAAGACCAGGCCCACCCCGTCATGCCCCA
Source organism: Alphaproteobacteria bacterium (assembly GCA_031378595.1). Lineage (GTDB taxonomy): Bacteria > Pseudomonadota > Alphaproteobacteria > Micropepsales > Micropepsaceae > SZUA-430. Next base: position 1,339 of record JANNEL010000670.1, on the reverse strand, counting down.
CGCGGACCTCGCGCTCCACGACGCCCAGCGTTTTCAAAACGGTTCGCACGTCGGATTCAAGGTCCGCATAGTTCAAGCGGCTAACGAGTTCGGTCACAGGCCGACCTTGATCGCTCTCGCGCAGATGGATCAGGTCGATCATCCCGGGCGTAAAGCTCTTGATGCGCAGATCGTTATCGAGAAAAATTGTGGCGATCTTTGTACTGTCGAGAAGATTGCGCAGATCGCTGTTCAGCCGAATTAGTTGTTCGTTCTTGTCGATCATCTCCGCATTGATAGTGCGCAACTCTTCGTTGACCGACTGCATTTCTTCCTTCGCCGTTTCCAGCTCCTCATTCGACGCCTGAAGTTCTTCGTTGACAGATTGAAACTCCTCGTTGGAAGACTTCATCTCTTCGCCCGTCGTCTCAAGTTCATCGACTGCCGCGCGCAGCGAACTCTTGGTGGTCAGCAAATCGCGCTCAAGGTCCGCAATGGCTCCCGTGACCTCCGCGCTGCCAACAACCGTGCGCCGTCGCGTTGGCGCATTTTCGAATTCGTCACGCCCGTCGCGGAACGCGACCAGAAACAGCGCCGCTTCCGGTCCCTCCTCCGCAAGCGGCTCCACGATCGCCACGACCGAGCGCCGCTGTCCGTCGATCATCACTGTCAGAGTATCGGTCACGACGGTTGCGTGTTTACTCCGTGCCGTACGCACGGCCGCCCTCACCGCCGCACGTAGCGATTTTCTTAACATCATGAAGAGGTCGAGACTGGCCACCCCGGCCGACGGCTCCAAATGCTGACCGATCTCGCCGCCCGAGAAACGGACGACTTGAGAGTCCTGATCGATGACCACATAGGATGGCGAGTATTTCGCGACGATCCGCCGGGCGCTCCTGTCGATCGGATCGTCCCGGCTGACGCCCTCCGCGCCTTGCGCCGATCGCGCGGCTGGCACGAGCGAAAACTCTGGGACAGCCGGTCCCAATACGGCCCGCCGCTCGAAGATGCGATGCTTCTTGTCGACGGCGGCAAAGAGCGCCGCGTTACGCGTCACGCCCTCGGACGACCCCAAAAATAGAAACCCACCAGGCGCCAGCGCATAGTGGAAATTCCGGATCGCCCGATCCTGTAAATCGCGATCGAAATAGATCATGACGTTGCGGCAGGACACGAGGTGCAATCTCGAGAACGGCGGATCCTTAATCAGACTGTGCGTCGAGAACACGCACATCTCCCGGACGTCCTTGACCACGCAATAGTCGGTATCGACCGGCGCAAACCAGCGCTCAAGCCGCTCTTGCGACACACCTTGAAGCGGGCCGTGATACCGTCCGGTCCGAGCGCGCGCGATGGC
>JANNEL010000663.1:0-1789 GCA_031378595.1 Alphaproteobacteria bacterium | reverse complement strand
GGGCAGGCGCCACACGCCGTTCATACTGTCCCCCAAAAGGCCGGCGTTTTCCGCCAGTCCTCCCCAAGGCCGCATTCAACACCTGGTTGTGTCGCGGATCAATGCACGTTAGGTCTCCTAACTAACTGATATTATTGTCTTTCACGTGGTTTCGGTCGCCGATGTGACTTTCGCACCACTGGCTTTACAACCGGCGGAAGAGCGCTTCCACGATCGCGTTGAACGCGGCCGGCCGCTCGAAATAGGTGGAGTGTCCCGCGTCCGGAATATGCGCAACCTTCGCGTTCGGAACGACGCGTGCGATGGCGTCAGCTGCAAACGGCGGAATCACGATGTCTTCGTCGCCCGAGATAAAGAGGATAGGGCAGGCGATGTCGTTCAACGCCGCCGGTGCGCGCGTACGCATCGCCATAAGGCGCGCGCCCACTTTCATCACTTCAAGGCCCGCGTTTTGATCGCTGATGTGGCGGTAGAGCAGATGCATCGCGGGCTGCTCTTGCATCATGCGCTCGCCCGCCGCCGGATGAATGCCGCGCGCAAACAGGGCAGGGGACTTCGGTGCCTCGGTCTGCAGCCACGTGTTCAACAGCGTCCGCTCCGGCTCGCCCATCTGCAGCGGGTCGATCGTGCCCGTCGTGCACGCAAGCACCAGCGCCTTCAATCCGGCAGGCTTCGTCAGCGCATATTCGACGGCCGACCACCCGCCCATCGACTGCGCAACAATGCGCACGTCGTCGAGCTTCAAGTGTTCGATCAGCGCCGCCAAGTCACCGGCATACGCACTCGGCTCAGGCCCGTCCGCCAACACCGACGACGGATGAAACCCGCGATGCGCAAACGTCACGCACGTGAAACGCGGCGCGAAGTGCGCCACCTGCTGAAACCACGACAAATGATTGCCGCCAAGCCCATGCGCAAAAACGATCGCAGGCCCTTCGCCCATCGCCTCATAGTGGATACGGCAATCCGGCCGTTCGAGCACACCGGTGCGGCGGGGCGGGATAGTCATGATATGCTCCAAAGGTGCTCGCGACCGCAGCATTGACGTGCCGCGATTTCTCCACATTTCCGGTGTGTGCTGCAACGGGCTGAGGTGCTGATGGTTCTTATCTGGCGGGCATTGGTGTGGATCGTGGGGTCGCTCTCCTTGGCGGCATTGCTGGGTCCCGTCTATGGCGTGCGCTTGACCCCAATCCTCCACAATGTAGTCGCCGCTTACGATCACTTGGCCACAGCAATGCTTGCGCCCATCGGCTCTTGGGTCACGATGCTCGTAACGCCGATCCACGATACTATCGGCGGCGGACAGCACCTCCTCCCGCACTGGCCGCACGTCCTTGTCGTGGTCCTTTTGCATTTGCTTCCAAGCATCGATGCGACGTATGGCGTCGGCGGTTGGACGGCGGGTGCGCTGTGGTGCGCTCAAGCGATTGCGGCGCTGCTGCTGACGCTTCCCATCGCGGCCTACGTCGGCGCGGCCCCGTTTCTGAAGACCGGATCCCAAGAGGGATTCTTTGTCGGTGCATTGATGTCTGCGGCGCTCGCAGTGTCTTGGATCGCCCTATACAGCGGGAGCGATGAACCTGGCGACGAGGCCGAGGCTGCGCGGCTTGAAGAGCGTCAGCGGTGGTCGGAGTGGAACACAATGGTCTTGGGAGTGGGCATGGCCACGGCGCTCACGGTCATTCTCATCTTGATGCTCGGGCTACTTTTGAAGTTGATCGATGAGAGCGCCGCCTACAATCTGGCGTTTGGCGTGGGGATGGTCTTACTTGTAGCGGGCGGCATT
>JANNEL010000653.1:0-3926 GCA_031378595.1 Alphaproteobacteria bacterium | reverse complement strand
GGCCGTGGTCTTCCTCCACGATTGCGAGGGCCATGTCGATGCCGGTCGTGACACCAGCGGATGTCCAACACTTGCCGTCCGTGACGTAGATCGATTCGGCGTCAACCCTCAGATCAGGGAACGCGCGTTGCAAGTCGACGGTTGAGCTCCAATGCGTTGCCGCGTTGCGGCCGTGCAAGATGCCGGTCGACGCGAGCAGGAATGCGCCGGAGCAGACGGAGCACGCGCGCTTTGCGGTGCGGGCGGCGTCGTTGATCCAGCGCATCAGGGCCTTGTCGCGTAGCGCGGCGCGGATGGGTTCTTCCTCGCCGCCTGGGCAGATGAGTGTGTCGACGCTGGAAGCCGGAGCGCTCCGCAAACTGTCTGCGTGCAACGAGAAGCCCGCAGATGTGGGTGTGGCGCCAGGGTCGGTCGCGACGAACTTGATCCGATAAGCCTCGCGGCCCAGCGACTGGTTCGCGCTGCCAAACACCTGTGCCGGTCCTACGGCGTCGAGCGACTGCAGGTGCGGGTAGATCGGGATGGCGACGATGTGAGGTTTGGGCATCGGACAAGCCTTGGCAGAAAACATCGATTGATTGTCATTTGTGCCACAGCAGACAAGTGGTAGCAAGAGGACAACAGAAGGAGCTTCCCCGATGACCACGCCGTTCCACGTTGGCTTTTTGCTGTACCCGAACCTGACGCAGCTCGACCTCACGGGGCCTGCGCAGTTTCTAGCGCGCGCTCCGGGCGCGAAGGCTCACTACATCTGGAAGACGCTGGATCCGGTTCCGTCGGATGCCGGTCTTTCGCTGATGCCGACGACGACGTTCAAGGATTGCCCGCAGCTCGATCTGATTTGCGTGCCGGGTGGTGCAGGGCAGGTCGCGTTGATGACGGACGACGACACTCTGGATTTCTTGCGCCACCAAGCGAAGGGCGCAAAGTACGTGACCTCGGTGTGCACGGGTTCGCTGGTGCTCGGCGCAGCGGGTTTGCTGAAAGGGTACAAGTCGACGTGCCACTGGGCGTGGCGCGATTATCTGACGGCCTTCGGTGCGACGCCCGTCAACGCGCGCGTGGTGAAGGATCGCAACCGGATTTCGGGCGGCGGTGTTACGGCGGGCATCGATTTCGCGCTGACTGTCGTCGCGGAAGTGTGGGGCGACGAGGTCGCCAAGCAGATGCAGCTCGGCTTCGAGTACGACCCGCAACCGCCGTTCGATTGCGGCTCGCCGGAGCGCGCAGGGCCTGAGCGCACGGCGGCTGCGAAGAAGCGGCTTGAAGGGATGCTCGCCGAGCGAGAAATCGTGAACGCACAAGCTGCCGCACGGTTGAGGGAAGACGTGTCATGAACCTCGCATTCCAATTCCTGCGCTTCGGTGTTCTGGCCGTCGTCACCATCGTGCTGGTGTTCGTGGCGGGGGTGTTTGCTTTCGTTCCCGGCACACGACAGGCTGCGGCGACGCCAACGGTCATCAGTGCCGATGAGACAGCGAAGACTTTGGCGGCGCTCAAACCGCCAAAGCGCGCGCGTCCCGTGATTGCCGTCGTCGGAGCAAACGGCGGGACTGAAACGACGGACTATCTCGTGCCCTATGGCGTGCTCAAGCGCTCGGGCGTTGCCGATGTCTTCGCGCTTGGCACGAAAAGCGGGCCGGTGATGCTAATGCCGGCATTGACGATCATGCCGGACGCGACGGTCGCCGCGTTTGTGCAGCGTTATCCCGGCGGTGCCGACTATGTCATCGTGCCGGCGCTGCATGATCCAACGGACGCGGACGTGCGCGATTTCATCAAGGGACAAAGGGCTCTCGGCGCAACCATTGTCAGCATCTGCGATGGGACGCTGGTAATGGCCAATGCGGGTCTGCTCGACGGCCACCGCGCGACCGGCCATTGGTTCAAGATCGACGAGGTAGCGATGGCGCATCCGACGATGAGCCGCGTACGCGACCGCCGCTATGTTGCCGACCGCGGCATCGTGACGACGACCGGCATCAGCGCGTCCGTTCCGGTGTCGCTCGCGCTCGTCGAAGCGATCGGCGGGCATGAACGTGCTGCGTCGGTGGCGCAGGAGATCGGTGCGCGCGGATGGAGCGCCGAGCATGACAGCGGCGCATTTCATCTTATCCGCGACGATGTTTGGATGATCCTCGGTAACATGCTTGTGGGTCTCCTCAATCGCGAAACGATCGGCGTGCGCGTGACTGACGGCGCGGATGTGATCGCGGCGGCGTTCATGGCGGACTCTTACGGCCGCACGTTTCGCTCGCGCGCGGCTGTTCTGGGGTCCGCGCCGGTCTGGACGGCGGAAGGACTTCAGATATTGCCCGATGCAGGTGTCACGCCCGATGCCGTTGTGGACTTGCCGAAGAACCAGCCTGCCTATGCGCTAGACACTGCGCTCGCCGGCATCAAGGCGCGCTACGGTGACACGACCGCCGCATTCGTGCGAGTTCAACTCGAAGATCGCGGACACACGACGGGCGACCAGTAAATGCCTCTGTTGGGGCTATGGAACGGGTGGAACTCGACCAGCGGCAATATAGTTGCGTTCAAAGTCGAGCCACCAACGACCCTGCTTCTTGACTACGTAGAAACAAGCGTAAGGATCGCTAGTTCTTGCCGTTTGCAAGGCCACGGTTGAATTCGGCCACGTCATGCTTGCGCCGTTTGCTCGGGCGAAGCAAATGACCGCGTCGCTCACTTCACGGGTGGGATAGCCTTCGGTGAAAAAGCGGTATGGTTGTCGCGCGCTGCTTCGTGTCGATGGGCCGGCTTCGTCCGAAAAGTAGAGCCAACGTGCTCGTCCGCTGGGGTCGTTCAGAAGGCGGTTGTAGAGTTTAGCAATATCAGTCGGAGACTTGACCCTTTCGGGTCCAAACTCCTCGGCAAATGTGTCGAGGCCGTAGTCCGCATAAACGGTGGGTGAGAAAAGTTCTGTCAGCTTGGAGGCGTCGCGGAGTCTGACTGCTTCAAGGGTTCGGTCGGCCAACTTTGTAAGGGCTAGCGCCTCCGGCGAGGACGAAGGAACTGGTGGTAGATCAGCTATCTTTGCCGCTACGTGAAGAACGCGACGATCCAACACTTCAATCTGGTCGGGAGCCAACGAGGGGAGGTTCCCACAAACGTCCTTTCCGAGACGGCGTGCGCAGAGTTGTCGCTTCAGGGTGCCGCGAACAATGACGGTTGCTCCCTCGTAGCGTTCCCTTACGTTCCATATCTCTGGCTTGCGAGCGAGGATCAGCATTTTGTCGGTTTGAAGTCCGCAACAGCCACCGATTGTCTGGTAGGTCGTGGCGTCCGCGACGAGAGCTGGTGATGTGGCCACTACTGTGAAGATGCCTTGTACGGCGATCTTCCGGTCACTCAGCGACTCTGCTGATCCTATCGCGCTGAGCGGCGTGTGAATTTGGCGATCCTCTGCCCAGGTTACCGCCGACAACGCTGCGAGCGTGAGCAAGATTAAGTGCATCGCACGGTGAGGCATTTTAATCCCTGTTGCTAGAGCTTACTTCGCTGAAGGGTCAGCGTGACCCAGCCTTCGAGCGCGCTGCGGCGGACGAGGCGGAGGTTTTGTGCGCGCGCCATCGCGCAGATCGCGTTCGCTTGTTCGTCCAGAAGACCGGAGAGGATAGCGTGGCCGCCGGCGGCTAGGCTCTGCCTAATCCCCGGCAACAGCTTCATCAGCGGACCGGCGAGGATGTTCGCGAAGATGAGATCGTAGGGGGCGCGGCTCGCAATCAAAGGTGTACGAAAGCCGCTTGCGGTGGCGGCCCGCATGTACGGCGCGGCGCGGTTTAGCTTTGCGTTTTCAATTGTCTTGGCCGTTGCGAGCGGGTCGATGTCGGTCGCGACCGCTGGGCGATGTGTGAGACGCGCAAAGGCCATGGCGAGGACGCCGGTGCCGCAGCCGAGGTCGAGGGCATTCCTGAACGTAC
>JANNEL010000617.1:0-11217 GCA_031378595.1 Alphaproteobacteria bacterium | reverse complement strand
TTGTTCGAGCGCGCGGCGGCGAAGTTCGGCGATGCGCCGAAAGGCTTGTCGCAGGTCATCCAGGGCGGGCGCGTGATCGGCGAACAACTCGCCGCGAATCCGCATGTGCCGCTCATTTCGGCCACAGGCTCGACGCGCATGGGCAAGTCACTGGCCCCCGTCGTTGCGGCGCGGCTTGGCCGGTCGCTACTCGAACTTGGCGGCAACAACGCAATGATCGTGGCGCCGTCTGCGGATTTGAAGCTGGCTGAGCGCGCGATCACGTTCGCGGCGGTGGGTACGGCGGGACAGCGCTGCACGTCGCTGCGGCGGCTTTTCGTGCACGAGTCAGTGCGCGAGAAGCTGATAGCACGGTTGAAGACCGTCTACGGCGCGATCAAGATCGGCAATCCGCTCGAGACGGGGACGCTTGTCGGTCCGTTGATCGACAAGGCGGCGTTCGATGGGATGCAGGATGCGCTCGCGCAGGCGAAGGCGCAGGGCGGCAAGGTGACAGGCGGCGCGCGGACGCTCGATGCGCAGTATCCGAACGCTCACTACGTGCAGCCCGCGATCGTCGAAATGCCGACGCAGAGCGAGGTCATGCGGCACGAAACGTTCGCGCCGATCTTGTATGTGCTTCCTTACAGCAATTTCGACGAAGCTTTGCGCTTGCAAAACGGCGTCGCGCAGGGCCTCTCGTCGTGTATCTTCACGCGTGACATGCAGGAAGCTGAGCGCTTCGTCGCGGCGTCAGGCAGCGATTGCGGTATCGCGAACGTCAACATCGGGCCTTCAGGCGCCGAAATCGGTGGCGCGTTCGGCGGCGAGAAGGAAACCGGCGGCGGGCGCGAGTCCGGCTCCGATTCCTGGAAGGCTTACATGCGCCGTCAGACCGCGACGGTGAACTACTCGAACGCACTCCCGCTCGCGCAGGGGATCAAGTTCGATACGGAGTGAGGCGGACTAACCGTCCGCCCACATGCGCAGCAGGTTTGCGTGGCTGCGGGAGAGGATGTCGAATTCGCGGGACTTCTTTTCTTTTTCGAAGATGCCGCGGCGGGCGATGTCGAGGTCGTAGAGGATTTCGCGCTGGGCTGCGTCCTTGATGAAGCTTTGGCACCAGCCCACGGCGGCTAGGCGTTCGCCGCGTGTTACGGGCGTTACGCGGTGGAGCGTCGTCGACGGGTAGAGGATCAGCTGACCGGCTTTGAGCTTGAACGGTTGTTCGCCGGCGCTTGTTTCCATCACGAGTTCACCACCGTCGTAGGACTTCGGATCGCCGAGGAACAGCGTGAACGAAATATCGCTGCGCAGATTGTACATCACGGGGTCGTCGACGTGGGTGCCGTACTCCATGCCGTCCTTGTAGCGGCTGAAGAGCAGCGGCGTGATGTGGCGCGGGCGGGTGGCCATGCGGAAGGTGCCGTTGCGCATGATCGCCTCGGTCACCGACTTGTTCAGCGGCTGATACTCAAGCTGCGTGCGGTCGATCTGCTGGTTGTTCTTGACGAGTTTGGCGTGCCAACCGGCCGTCGTCGTGCCGTCGACGAAACGCAGCGCGTTCAGCTTGTCGACGATTTTGGCGACGTCGTTGTCGGTCAAGATGTCGGGGAGCGTCATGATCATGCGTCGAATCCCGTCGAAGTGCAGACCTTGAGCGATAGAACGGGCGGGCGCGATTGCCAACGGACTTGACGTTGAACCGGGCGGCACGCCGTGCGCGGCTTTGGGGAAAAGCCTAGCGTTTCAGGTAGGCTTTGACTTCCGGCCGGTCGCGCAGCCAGCCGGCCCAACGGTTCATCACTTTGGCCATGCGGGTGGGTTCCACACCCAGTTGCGCCATAGCGACGCCGCCATTCACGCTCTCGCGGTAGTCGGCAATGAGGCCGTCCTTGAGGACGAAGCGGCTCATCCCGTCGATCACGACGTCTTTGCCTTTGAACGCCTCGATGGTGGACGTGAACTTGGACAGCGACCAAGCGTAGCCGATGTCGCCGTTCACGACGGGATCGAACATGCGCCAGTCGTAGTTCGCGGCATCGCGGTGGAAGAGGTTTTTGAGCATGTCTTCGATCGACGTGCGGCCCGCATGGGGGCCGTAGATGTAGTCGTGATAGACGCCGTCTTCCGTGAAGCACGCGGCAAACGCTTTGGCGTCGCCGCGGGAGGCTGTGTCGGAGAAGCGGGCGAGCAGATCTTTGAATTCGGCTTGGTTCATATGATCAGGCTTTCGCGGTGACGATCCAGACGGCGGCGCCCAGCGTGATGGGTGCGGTCTTCGCATACGGCGCCAGCGCTTCACGCAGTGCTTTGGCGGCTTGCTCTTTCTGTGCCGGCGAGGCGTCGCTCAATGCACGCGAGATCGGACCGAATTCCTGCAGATAGGCCACCGCTTCGTCGAGCGATGCGCCGATCTCCACCTTTGTGTCGAACGGCGTCAACGTGATTGCGTCGAAGCCGCCGTTCGCGAGGATGCGGCGCACACGTGCCGCATCGGCGAACGCGAACGGTCCCGGATCTTCCGGCCCCAACTGTGGTTGCGGTGGCACGTGTGGGCGCACGGCCATCATGGGGACGCGCACCCATTCGTTCTCGCGCCAATCGCGCCAGCATGCAAACGCGACGCGGCCGGTGGCTTTGAGCGCCTTGTGCATGTTGGCGAAGGCGGCGTCGGGGTCGGCGAAGAACATCACGCCGAAGCGGGAGAACAGTAGGTCAAACGCCTGCGCGTCGAATTTGTGTGTGGCGGCGTCGGCTTCGGCGAAGGTTATGTTCGCTTTCGCATCCGCCGCGCGGCGTTTGGCGAGGGCAAGCATCGTTGCGGATACGTCGGCACCTAGGACGCCGCCGCTTGCACCTGCCAGCTTCGCAAGCTTGATCGATGTATCGCCGCAACCACAGCCGACGTCGAGAATGTGCTCACCGCTCTGCACGTTCGCCGCCTTTTGCACGGCGTCGCCGATGGGAGCCAGCATCGCATCGAGCCGCACTTGCTGGGCAACCCACTTAGCGCCCGCATCTCCGTTCCAAAAAGCGATCTGATCGGCGTTGGTTGGGGGCGATGACATGATGTTTCCTTCGCGGTGCCGGCAACCACTAGGTCATGGCGAACCGGGCGGCAAGCAGGACCTAGTGGCCGTGGTCGCTGGTGAGGCAGTGGCTGTGGGAGTGGTCGGCGAGCACTTTGATGACGCGGCATTCGGCGACGCGGCCGTGGCGGCACTGGCGGACCATGCGTTGTAGTTCGCCGCGCAGGCTTTCGAGGCGCGTGATCTTTGCTTCGACGTCGGCTAGCACGTCGCTCGCCACGAGGTCGACGCGAGCGCAGGGTTGGTCGGGCTTGTCGACGAGCCCCAACAGTTCGCGGATCGCGTCGAGCGGAAAGCCGAGTTCGCGGGCGTGGCGGATGAACGCGAGCCGGTCGGCGTGAACCTTCGCGTAGCGCCGCTGTCCGCCCTCGGTGCGCGCAGGTTCCGGCATCAAGCCTTCGTGCTCATAGAAGCGGATCGTTTGAACTTTTGTCGCCGCGCGCTTTGCCAGTGCGCCGATCGTCAGGTCTTGCGCCATTTCTTCGTCCTTGAAGCTACAGCTACTGTAGCATGTAGATTTGTCGGGTGAAAGGAATCACTCGATGGATGCCTGCTGCCCCGCGCCTTCGCCGAACGCTTCGCCGGACTACCGGCGCGTGCTTTGGATCGCGCTTTTCGTCAACGCCGCGATGTTCGCGGTCGAGGCTGTGGCCGGGTTGGCTGCGGGTTCCGTGTCGCTGCAGGCGGACGCGCTCGACTTCTTCGGTGACGCGGCGAACTACGGTTTGAGTTTGTCGGTGCTGAGCATGGGCCTTGTATGGCGCGCGCGGGCGGCGCTCGTGAAGGGTATCAGCATGGGGCTGTTCGGGGTTTGGGTGATCGGCGCCGCCGCGATGAACGTGCTCGGCGATGCGATGCCGCACGCGCCGACGATGGGCGCCGTCGGTTTCTTGGCGCTGATTGCGAATGTCGTTGTTGCGCTCATGCTTTATCGCTATCGCGAAGGCGACGCGAACATGCGCTCCGTTTGGCTCTGCACGCGAAACGATGCGATCGGCAATGTGGCCGTGATGGTGGCGGCGCTCGGCGTTTTTGGAACGGGAACGCTTTGGCCGGACATTGCGGTCGCGGCGGTGATGGCGTCACTCGCGCTTAGTGCGTCGGTTCTGACGATCCGCAGCTCGTTGGCAGAACTAAAGCATCCGGGCGAAGACGTGCACGCGCCTGCGCATGCGCATCATACTGATATTTAGGCGACGGCGGCTTCGTCGCTCAAATGCGGCGCGAGGACGCTTGCCTGGTTGAGGAAAGTTTCTGCAGCACGGTCGAGGCGCTGGCGTGCCGCGAACAGCGACATACGGGCGGCTTCGATTTCGTCGTTCGACGCGAACAGTTCCGACGGTGCCTTCAACGCGAGGCCGCGCTCGCCCGCGACCAGCGTGATGTGGCCGATCGCGTGGCGCGGATGGCCGCCGTCCGGCAGGACCACTTCGATCGAGCCGCGGTTGCCGTCGATGAGGTTGACGTTGTCGAACATTGCGCCGCCTGCGACTGTGTCGATGCGCGAGCGCAGTTCTTCGTAGCGATCGGCGACCATGGCGCGTTTCGTGGCGTCCGGATTCGACAGCGCTTCGGCGGTCAAATCCAACGCCTCAGAGAGGAAGTTGTGGATTGTGTCGATCGCGACCAGCGTGCCCTCGACCGTCGAGACGGCGCGGGCTGCGGCTTCGGCGAGCGTGACAACGGCATAGGAGCCGCGGCGGGTTTGACGCAGTGCGCGGTCGATGCCGGAGCGAATGTCCACCGGCTCGACGGGCGCCTCCATCACGGGCTCTTCCTTCGGCGACAGCACGCGGCGCGCGTATTTGAACAGGTCCTGCGCTTCAAAGCGCTTTTGTTCGATCGACATGGTCGTTCCCCACTTCCCGGCAACTGTGCGGGGCAGAGTAACCGTCAGGGGTTAGGGAACGCTTTACCCGAAGGGTCCTATTGCGCTTAAAGCTTCGTTGTCATGACCATGCGATTTGGCCGGATCGTCGGCTCGGCGTTCAACGTCTACCACCGCGCCGCGAAACTGGCGCGTACCGGGCGCTGGCCCTTAACGATTGGTGTACGGATTATCGTGCGCGACGAGGCGCAGCGCGTGCTGCTCGTGCGGCACACATATACGCCGGGCTGGCACTTTCCGGGTGGTGCCGTCGACAAGCGAGAAACGGCGCTGGATGCGGCGGTGCGCGAATTGCGCGAAGAGGCGTTGATCGAAGCGACGACGCCGCCGCGGCTCGTGGGTATCTATCTCAGTCTCACGCAGAAGATGTCCGACCACATTCTGTTCTACGAGGCAGGCGAATGGAGGAACGCCGCTGGCAAGGCACGGTTGCTTGAGATTGCAGAGACGGGGTTCTTTCTGCCCGATGCGCTGCCCGAAGGCACCACCGGCGGCACGCGCCGCCGGCTGGCCGAACTTAGTGGCGCGGTGGCGCAGAGCACGAGCTGGTAAAGCTCTAGAGCGGTGCGAAACGGTCTTTCCAAGGGCGTCCCTGTTCGAGTTGGGCGGCGAGGCGGAAGAGCGTTGCTTCGTCGCCGTAGCGGGCGGTGAACATCGTGCCGATGGGCAGACCGGCTGCGTTCCAATAGAGCGGCACATTTGCGGAAGGCTGGCCGGTCAGATTGTAGATGCCAGTATAGGGGATGAACGAGATCATCTCGCGAAACAACTCGCCGAGGTCCGTGCGTTCCATATTCAGAACGCCGACGGGCAACGGGGGCGCGGCGCATGTCGGCTGCAGGATCACGTCGTAGTCGGTCATGAAGTTCGCGACGGTGCGGCCGAGCGCATGCAGTGTGTTTATGGCGCGCGCGTAGACGCTTGAATCCGTCTTGCGAGCGTTTTCGACGCGGAACCACGTGGCGCGCTCGACGTCTTCGGGTCTCGCCTTGCGCCCCAACGCTTCGGCCGCTTCGTCGACCGTGAAGGCGACGTTGCCGCTGATCACGACGCCTTGGGCGGCCATGATCTCCATGCCATTGATCGTAGGCGACGCTTCTTCGACGATGTGTCCGAGGCTCTCACAAAGTTTGGCCGCGTCTTTCACGGCGGCGAGTGCATCCGGGTGGACCTCAGCCGGGATGGGTGGCTTCGTCGAGAGCGCGATGCGCAGGCGACCGGGTGCCGCCTTTATTTCGTCGAGGAACGCGCGAGTGGGTGGGACGGCTGGGTAGGGATCACCAGGTGCGGGCCCGTGCGTTGCATCGAGGAACGCCGCGCTATCGCGCACGCTGCGCGAGACGACGTGGCCAACGGAGGCGCCGCCCCAACCTTCGCCGCGCTTCGGTCCCATCGGTGTACGCGCGCGCGTGGGTTTGAGACCGAACAAGCCGCAACAGCTGGCGGGGATGCGGATCGAGCCGCCGCCATCGGTTGCGTGCGCGACCGGAATGATGCCGGCGGCGACGGCTGCCGCCGCGCCGCCCGACGAGCCGCCTGCAATGTGGTTCAGGTTCCACGGATTGCGCGTGGCGCCGTACATGCGCGACTCCGACGACGGGCTGAGTCCCAGTTCCGGCGAATGGGTTTTGCCGAAAATGACGAGGCCTGCCTTCTTCGTGCGCTCCACGTAAGTCGAGTCGCTTTCAGCGACGCTTTCGCGCGCGAGATTGAGGCTTCCCGTTGTGACCGTGCCTTTCAAGGCGACGCCGAGGTCCTTCAGCAGATAGGGCACGCCGGTGAGCGGACCTTGCGGCAGGCCGTCCTTCAGCGCCTTTCGCGCGACGTCTTCGTGCTCAAGGACGATTGCGTTGATCTTCGGGTTCACGTCGCGGGCGCGCGCGAGGGCGACGCCGAGCAACTCTTCCGGCGTGACATCTCGCGATTTCACCAGTGCGGCGAGTGAGAGCGCGTCATGTTTGCGGTAGTCGGTGAAGCTCAGCATGAGGGTTCCTGGGGTCGTCGCGGGCTTGTGAACGGCCGTTCATGGGCGGGACAGGTTGGTGAGCCTAGTTTATCATTTGAGATTGGCAAAGGCGGAGACTTTCCCCATGCGCGCTTTGATTGTAGCGGTGTCGTTGGCCATTGCGGGTGCGGCTGCGGCGGACCAGGTTTCGTACGGACCGAGCTTGCTGCCGCATGATGCGCCGGCGCTTCGGGCGCTCGACAACGCCCAGCTTCGGATCGTGCGGCGGGCGCGGGCGCTCTGTTGGCACGCGGGGCCGTTCGGGTTTTCCTCGGGAAGCGCGTCCACGCGCGCGTGCATCATCGGCGAGACGGAGAGCGCGGTCGCGAACTCGAACGACGCGGTGCTGCAGGCCTATCACAAGCAACTGCCGTTCCACGCAAAGTACAACGAGTACCGGCCCGCGTTCTATTGGCAGCGTTTGGTGGCCGCCTCGTTAAATTAGATGAGTTCAAGCTGCAATTTGCGGCCCAATGCAGCTGCAGCGCGTTGTAGCGTTTCGAGCGTCACGTTGCCGGCATTGGGATCGAGCACACGATCGAGTTGGAAGCGGCTCGTCTTCATACGCGCCGCCAAGTCCTTCTTTGTCATCTTCTTTGCGCGCATCGCATCCTGAAGCTGGAAGGCAATGGTCTCCTTGATCACGCGCGCCTGAAACTCCTCGAACTTGCCTTCTTCACGCAGAAGGTCGTCCAGGGATGAGCCCCAATGCGGGTTGCGTCGTTTCGCCGGTTTCTTCTTCATGCTTTCATTTCCTTCATGCGTTTGCGCGCCAGGTCTAGTTCCGATTGCGGCGTCTTCTGCGACTTCTTGATGAAGCCATTGACCGCCGCGAGGCTGCCGTCGTGAAAGAAGAACAACACCCGGGCTTCCCGATCGCCCGGCAGCGTCGTTCGCACTTCCCACAGTCCGCCTTCGAGAGCGCGACAGAGTGGCATTCCGACCGGCCAGCCGAACTGCACACGCATCAAGTCGAGACCGATAGCGTGGCGGTCGGCTTCAGGCTGTCCCTTGAGCCAATCGCGCACCGGCTCTGACTCGGCCTTCGTCCGGTAGAACACTAACGGGAGTTTCTTCAGTCGCCTTTTCATGTACTATAAAACGTACTCGATGTCAAGCACTACCATGCCTCGCGCAGGATTTCGAGTACGTCGGCGGCGCTTGTAATCGGGCGCGGGTTGGTTAGGACGACGGGGTGTTTGGCGGCTTCTTCGGCGATGGCGGAGAGTTGCGCTTCCTTGATGCCGACGTCGCGTAGGCGCGCGGGAAGACCCAGGTCCTTGATCAGTTCGGCGACGGCATCGGCGAGGTTTGGCTTGCCGATGGCGGCGGCGAGCGCCTTCTGACGTTCGGCTGTCGTCGTCTCGTTCCAGCGCAAGACGTGCGGCAGCATCACGCAGCTTGAGTGGCCGTGATGGACGCCGTAGCGGCCGCCCAGGATGTAGCCGATGCCGTGGCTCGCGCCGCTGCCCGCGCGCGAAGAATTTACGCAGGCGAGGTAGGCAGCAGTTTGGCTGTCGATGCGCGCGAATGGATCGCCGGGAACTTCCTTCGTGCGGCGCAGCGAGTTCGCGAACAGGCCAAGCGCGTGCGTGAGGCCGGCGTCGTAGAGGGCGTTTGCACCTTTGGCGAGGAAGCCTTCGCAACAGTGATCGACGCCGCGGATCGCGCTTGAGAGCCAGAGCCACTCCGGCGTGAGCGCGCCGAGGGCCGGGTCGTAGATCACGACACGAGGTACGAGGAACGGGTTCATAAAGCCGAGCTTCTGGCCACGGCTCGCGTCCGTGCCGCCGCCCGCCGGCGTGACTTCTGCGCCGGAGAGTGTGGTTGGGATTGCGATTTGGCGGATGGGTGTCGGCTTCGTGTGGCGCTTGTTCGCGAGCGCAAGCAGTTGGTCCATCGTCTCGACGTTTTCAGCGAGCGCGAGTTGGACCACCTTCAAGCCGTCGATGACCGAGCCACCGCCGACGCCTACGAGGAGGTCGGCCTTTGCGTCGCGCGCGGCGCGAACGGCTTCGAGCACGCCGTCGAGTTTCGCGTGTTCGGCAATGCCGTCGTAGATCGCCGCGATCTTTGCGCCCAACGATGTCGAGATGAGCGAGATCGCGCCCGTCTGCATGTGCAGCGTTTTTGACGTCGCTAGAAACACGCGCTTGGCGCCAAGGCGCTCGACCTCATCGCCCAAGACCTCGCGGACAGACTTACCGAAGTGGACGCGCTCTTGCGGGAGCGCGTCGTAGGTGAACGTCTTGGTCAAATGGGATCCCAGCCGAAGACGGAGGTTGTTGCGCCGCTGTCGTACATCATCGGTTTCATGGCGGGGAAGGCGTGATTGACGATTGTCTCAGGCGTCCAGCCTTCGATCTTCGCCATGCCGCGCAACGGCCGCGACTGCGACATCAGGAAGACCTCGTTGCCGCGCGCGACGAAGATTTGGCCGGTCACGTCTTTCGATGCGCAGAGCGCGATCGCAAGCTGAGCGACTTGATCGGCGCGCATGTAATTCTTCATGCGCTCGACACGCTTTGCCGATGCTTCATCTTTGATCGGGATCGTTGCGATCATGCGCGACCAGGCGAACGGCGCGATGATGTTCGAGCGCACGTTCTTCTGCAGGCCTTCCATTGCGATGATGCGCGAGAGACCGGCGACGCCCATCTTTGCCGCTGCGTAGTTCGCTTGGCCGATGTTGCCGATGATGCCGGAGGTGGAGGTGAAGAGGACGTAGGCGCCGTCTTGCTGCTCGCGGAAATGTTCGATCGTCGCGCGGCAGACGTTGTAGGCGCCGTTGAGATGAACGTCGATCACCAGGTCCCAGTCCTGATCCGTCATTTTGTGGAACATCGTGTCGCGCAAAATGCCGGCCGGGTTGATCACCGCATGCAGGCCGCCGAACGTATCTTTCGCCTGTTCGAACATGCGCTTCACGGCCGGGCGGCTGGTCACGCTTTCGGAGTTCGCGATGGCTTCACCGCCGGCCGCTTTGATTTCGCGTGCAACGGTTTCGGCGGGGCCGGCGGAACCTTCGTCGCCGCCTGACGTGCCGCCGCCCAAGTCGTTCACGACGACCTTTGCACCTTCGCGCGCGGCCAGACGGGCGCATTCCTTGCCAATGCCGTTGCCGCCGCCGGTTACGAGCACGACCTTTCCGGTCAGGATTCCCATGATTTCCTCCATCACTTGTCGTTGCGGCGCACGTTAACCGCAGGGCGCAAAGCGTTCCAGTCCCAGGCTTCACACCCTATAAGCTTCGGAGAGCTCACCTTGCGAATCGCTCAAGTCTTAGGAAGGCGCACACATGAACACGACACAGTTGCTGCACACGCTTGAGAAGCGGTTGGGTTTGGGGGCCGACGCGAGCTCGGAACGCAAGCGCAAGATCTTGAAACACGTCATCGACCGCACTGTGGTCAGCCGCGACCTCGAAGCGGAAGAAGGGGCGAAGAAGGACACGTTCGGCGAGCGGTTGGCAGACCGCGTGGCCGAGTTCGGGGGGTCATGGACTTTTATTATGCTGTTCTTGGCGTTCCTGGTTTCTTGGGCGTTTCTGAACACGATCATCCTGATCACGCACGCGCTTGACCCCTATCCCTTCATTTTCCTGAACTTGCTGCTCTCGATGGTGGCCGCGCTGCAGGCGCCGATCATCATGATGTCGCAGAACCGGCAGGCGGTGAAAGACCGCCTCACCGCGCAGCACGACTATGAAGTGAACCTGAAGGCCGAGCTTGAGATCATGGCGCTGCATGAGAAATTCGATCAACTGCGCACAGAGCAATTGGCCCAGATACTGGCCAAGCACGACGAGCAGCTGAAGCTGCTCTCGCAGCTATGCGAGACCAAGGCGGCCCAATAGGTGACGGTCACAATCCGCCTTGAGGGGCCCGGCGATACGGCCACCGCCGATGCGGTCGTCGCGGCTGCGTTCGGACCGGGCCGTTACGCGAAAAGCGCCTACCGCCTGCGCGAGGGCGTGATGCCTGTTGCTGCGTTGTCGTATGTGGCCGAGGACAGCGGCGCGATTATCGGCACCGTGCGGTACTGGCCGGTCGTTATTGGCGGGCAGCCGGCGCTGATGTTGGGGCCAATCGCGATCGTGGCCGACCGGCAGGGGCAGGGCATAGCGCTTGCGCTGATGCAGACGACATTGGCGGAAGCGAAGAAGCTTGGCCATCGCGCCGTCATACTGGTTGGCGATGAGCCTTATTACGGTCGCGCAGGCTTCGCGCGGATTCAGCCGGTGGGACGTATCA
>JANNEL010000587.1:0-4852 GCA_031378595.1 Alphaproteobacteria bacterium | reverse complement strand
CGCATGGGGCCGGGCGAGACGGCGTTGATGCGGATGCCGTCGGGCCCCAAGTCTGCCGCGAGATAACGGACTGAGGCTTCGAGGGCGGCTTTGGCGACGCCCATGACGTTGTAGCTCGGCATCACGCGCATCGAGCCTGCGTAGGTCAGCGTGATCATGGAGCCGCCGTTCTTCATCAACGCGGCGGAGCGCTTGGCGATGTCGGTGAACGAGTAGCAGCTGATTTCCATCGACTGGCGAAAGTTCGCGCGCGACGTGTCGACGTAGCGGCCTTTGAGCTCGTTCTTGTCGGAATAGGCGATGGCGTGGACGACGAAGTCGAGGCTGCCCCATTGGCGCTCCAACTCGCCGAAGGCGTGTTCCAGAGACTGGTCGTCCTGCACGTCGGCCGGGAGCACGAGTTTCGCGCCAATCGTTTCGACCAGCGGCTTTACGCGCTTGCCGAACGCGTCGCCTTGATAGGTGAAGGCCATCTCGGCGCCGTGTTCGTGCAGCGTCTTGGCGATACCCCAAGCGATCGAATGGTCGTTCGCGACCCCCATGATCAGGCCGCGCTTGCCGGCCATCAGTTTCGTGGTCATGGGTTAGCTGTACCGCTGGAAGACGAGGCAGGCGTTCGTGCCGCCGAAGCCGAACGAGTTCGAGAGCACCGTGTCGATCTTCGCGTTGTCGACGCGTTTGCGCACGATGTTCGCGCCGGCGACTTCGGGATCGAGCTCTTCGATGTTCGCGCTTTCGCAGATGAATTTGTTCTGCATCATGAGGATCGAGTAGATCGCCTCGTGCACGCCGGCGGCGCCCTGGCTGTGGCCGGTCAGCGATTTCGTGGCGCTGATCGGCGGCATGTTTTTGCCGAAGACTTCCGTGATCGCTTTGATCTCGGGGATGTCGCCCACGGGCGTCGAGGTTGCGTGTGGGTTGATGTAGTCGATCGGGGCCTTGGCTTGCTCGATCGCCATGCGCATGCAGCGGATCGCGCCTTCGCCCGACGGAGCCACCATGTCGGCGCCGTCGGCGGTCGCGCCGTAGCCCGTGATTTCGCAGTAGATCTTCGCGCCGCGGGCTTTCGCGTGGTTCAGTTCTTCGAGGATCAAGATGCCGCCGCCGCCGGAGATGACGAAGCCGTCGCGGTTCTTGTCGTAGGCGCGGCTCGCCTTGTGGGGTGTGTCGTTGTACTTCGAGGACATCGCGCCCATGGCGTCGAAGAGGCACGAGAGCGTCCATTCGAGTTCTTCGCCGCCGCCGGCAAACATCACGTCCTGTTTGCCCCATTGGATCATCTCATAGGCGTTGCCGATGCAGTTCGCCGACGTCGAGCAGGCGGACGAGATCGAGTAGTTCACGCCTTTGGTCTTGAACCAGGTCGAAAGATTCGCCGAAAGCGTGGACGACATTCCCTTCGGCACGGCAAAGGGGCCGATCTTCTTTGGGCTTTTCGTCTCGCGCGTGATGTCGGCTGCGGCGACGATCGCTTTCGTGGAGGGGCCGCCGGAGCCTACGATCAGGCCGGTGCGCTCATTCGAGATATCTTTCGGTTCTAGGCCCGCGTCCGCAATCGCTTGGTTCATTGCGACCCAGGCGAAGGCTGCGCCATCGCCCATGACGCGGCGGGCTCTGCGATCGACAAGGCTGTCGAGGTCAATCTTTAAGCTGCCCTGCACCTGGCTGCGGAAACCCATACGCTCCTGGTCGTCGGCTTTGACAATGCCGGACTTCGCTTCGCGCAACGAGGCGGTGACCTCTTGCGCGTTGTTGCCGATCGAGCAAACGATGCCCAGGCCTGTGACGACAACGCGTCTCATGCGGAGTTTCCTTTTCTCAAAAACCGTCGCGCGGGACCAAACGCCCTTCGCGCCTACGCCGTGACCGGTGCGCCGTCCGTGAACAAGCCGACGCGCAAATCCTTGGCCTCGTAAATCAGCTTGCCGTCGACCTTCATGATGCCGTCCGCGATGCCCATGACGAGGCGGCGCATGATCACGCGCTTGAAATCGATGACGTAGCTGACGACCTTCGCGTCCGGGAGCACCATGCCGGAGAACTTGACCTCGCCCACGCCCAGCGCGCGGCCTTTGCCCTTGCCGCCGGCCCAACCCAGGAAGAAGCCCACCATTTGCCACATCGCATCAAGGCCCAGGCAGCCGGGCATTACCGGGTCGGACTCGAAGTGGCATTTGAAGAACCAGTGGTCCGGCTTGATGTCGAATTCGGCGACGATCTGACCCTTGTCGTTCGCGCCGCCCTTGTCCGCGATGTGGGTGATGCGGTCGAACATCAGCATCGGGGGCAGCGGGAGCCTCGGGTTTCCGGGGCCGAACATCGTGCCGTGCGCACAGTCGAGCAACGCCTGAAAATCGAACGAACCTAGATGCTTGACGGCACTCGTGATCGGTTCTGACGCCCCGGCGGGACCGGGCTGGGCACTTGACATCGAGGGTTAAAGCTCCGAGTTCCCATGCGCGCAGTTTTGAGCTATTCAAAAGAGCGACGAGGGTGAGATATGTGTCACCTTTGACATTATGCGGTGAGGGAGGGGGATTCAACCTCTCGTCGGTCATAGGATTGCAGCCTAGTCATGCGTTCCAGTGGATCAAAGGCGGTAACGGAATTGGTGCAGCGCCTGCGGGTCGCAGGATTACGCCCAACGCGGCAGCGCGTGGCTCTAGGGCGGTTGCTGTTCGCTGGGCCTGACCGCCACGTCACCGCGGAATCTCTACATCTGGAAGCTGCAAAGACCGGTGCGCAACTCTCTTTGGCGACGGTCTACAACACGCTGCACCAGTTCACGGCCTCAGGCCTGCTGCGCCAGGTGGTCGTCGACGGGGCGAAGACCTATTTCGATACGAACACCGGCGACCACCATCACTTCTATGCCGAAGACCGGGCGACGTTGATCGACATCCCAGGCGACTGTGTTGTGATCGACGGTTTGCCCAAGGCGCCAGTTGGGATGGAGATCGAGCGCGTTGAAGTTGTGGTGCGGCTGAAGCCTCGCGCCTAGCGTTCTTTCTTGTTTAGAATTGTTCTAAATCATTGACTCAAGCGGTTCGGCCGCTATGTTTCGCGCATCCATTTTTTGCTGGAGGCGAACACATGTCAGCCGAATCCAAATGCCCGGTGCAGCATTCGAGCGGCCGCACGAACCGGGATTGGTGGCCCAATCAGCTCAACGTCAGTGTGCTGCATCAGAATACGCCCGATTCCGATCCCATGGGCGCGCAATTCGATTACGCCAAAGAATTCGCGAGCCTCGATCTCGATGCGGTGGTCAAGGATCTGCATGCGTTGATGACCGACAGCCAATCGTGGTGGCCGGCCGACTATGGCACGTATGCTCCCTTCTTTATTCGCATGACCTGGCACGCGGCCGGTACCTACCGCGTCGATGACGGGCGCGGGGGCGGTGGACGCGGGCAACAGCGCTTCGCGCCGCTGAACTCGTGGCCCGACAACGGCAACCTTGATAAGGCGCGCCGTCTGTTGTGGCCAATCAAACAGAAGTACGGCCGCAAGATTTCCTGGGCCGACCTCATGATCCTCACGGGCAACGTCGCCTACGAGTCCATGGGCTTCAAGACATTCGGCTTCGGCGGCGGCCGCGTCGACGTGTGGGAGCCGGAGCAGCACGTGAACTGGGGCACGGAAGACACCTGGCTCGGCGACAAGCGCTACAGCGGCGATCGCGAGTTGGCGGCACCGTTCGGTGCGGTTCAGATGGGCCTGATCTACGTCAACCCGCAAGGGCCGAACGGAAAGCCCGATCCCATCGCCGCTGCGCGCGACATTCGCGCGACGTTCGGACGTATGGCGATGAACGACGAAGAAACCGTCGCGCTGATCGCTGGCGGACACACCACCGGCAAAGCGCACGGCGCGGGTCCCGATAGCCATGTCGGCAAGGAGCCGGAAGGTTCGGACATCGAGCACCAAGGCTTCGGTTGGGCTAGCACGTATGAAAGCGGCATGGCCGGCCACACGATCACGAGCGGCCTTGAAGGCGCGTGGACGCCGACGCCGAACAAGTGGAACTCGACCGCCTATTTCGACACGCTGTTTGGCAACGAATGGGAATTGACGAAGAGCCCGGCCGGCGCACAGCAATGGAAGCCGAAGGGCGGTACGGCCAACGTGCCGGATGCACACGATCCGAACAAAAAGCATCTGCCGATGATGGCGACGACCGACTTGTCGCTGCGTATGGATCCCGCTTACGAGAAAATTTCTCGGCGGTTCCACAAGAACCCGAAAGAGTTCGAAGATGTGTTTGCGCGGGCCTGGTTCAAACTTCTGCACCGCGACATGGGTCCGAAGTCGCTCTATCTCGGCAAGCTTGTGCCGAAGGAAACGCTGATCTGGCAGGATCCGATTCCGGCGGTGGACCACAAGCTCGTCGACGAGAAAGATGTCGCCGATCTGAAGGCGAAGATTTTGGCGACGGGTTTGACCGTTTCCGAACTTGCTTCGACGGCGTGGGCTTCGGCTTCAACGTTCCGCGGCTCCGACAAGCGCGGCGGCGCCAATGGCGCCCGCATTCGTTTGGCACCGCAGAAGGATTGGCCGGTCAACAACCCGCCGCAACTCGCGAAGGTGCTTTCGAAGCTCGAAGAGGTTCAGAAGGCTTTCAACGGGTCTGCGGCCGGCAAGAAAGTCTCTCTCGCCGACCTCATCGTGCTCGGCGGCGCTGCCGCAGTCGAGACAGCGGCGAAGGCCGGCGGCGTTGACGTGAAGGTTCCCTTCACGGCGGGTCGCATGGACGCGAGCCACGAGCAGACGGAAGTCGAGTCGTGTGCTTACCGTGTGCCCCCCGCTGACGCGTTCCGCAACAATCAGACGAAGCGCAATCCGATTAGCG
>JANNEL010000575.1:0-1647 GCA_031378595.1 Alphaproteobacteria bacterium | reverse complement strand
AGCGAATTGCGCGAACTGGGACTCGACGAAGCGTTGGAACGCGGCGTGCTGGTCGTCGAATGGCCGGATCGGATGGGGGCGCAGCTGCCGGGTGATCGGCTCGATATCATATTCGAAGCGGTCGATGGCGAGACGCGGCTGATGAAGCTCGTCGGCCGGGGCTCATGGTCGGTGCGGGTGAAGACGTTGCGCTTGCCGGGGGCCGAATAATGTCCCGGCCGGAACAGATGCACGCGTTCATCAAGGCTGCCGGATGGACCGGGGCGGAGTTGCATCCGCTGGCCGGCGATGCCTCGACGCGGCGTTATGTGCGCCTGGCGCGGCGCGGGCATACGGCGATGTTGATGGATCAGCCGCGCGGGGCGGAGACTTCTGCGTGCCCACCGGATGCGAGCGACACGGAACGGCGCAAGCTTGGTTACAACGCGATGGCGCGGCTTGCGGGCCCCGATTGCCGGCCGTTTGCGGCGTTGAGCGCGTTCTTGCGGGCGCAAGGCTTGAGCGCGCCTGAGATTTTGGCGCACGACTACGATGCCGGGTTTTTGCTGATCGAAGATTTCGGCGACGGGCGGTTTGCGGATCTGATTGCCGGCGGTAAGCCGGAGCAACCGTTCTATGAAGCGGCGATCGATGCGCTGGCGGATTTCCATCGCGTTGCGGCACCGAGGACTCTCGCGGTACCTGGCGCGGGCGCCGTTCATTTGCTGGGCTACGATCCCGTTGCGATGGAAGCTGAAGTGCTGTTGCTGACGGAGTGGTTTTATCCGGCAGCTGCCGGCAAGCCGATCGGCGATGTGGCGCGGGACGAATTCGTTGCGGCTTGGCGCAAGGCGCTTGGGCAGTTGCGCACGGCGACGCCGGTCGTGGTTTTGCGCGACTATCATGCCGAGAACTTGATGTGGCTTGGCGACCGTCAGGGCGTGGCGCGGGCCGGGTTGCTAGACTTCCAAGACGCGCTGGCTGGGTCGGCTGCGTACGATCTGATTTCGCTGACAGAAGATGCGCGGCGTGAGGTGAGTGTCGATCTCGCGGGTGCGATGACGGAACGTTACATCGATTTGCGGTGTCGCATGGATCCCGCGTTCGATAAAGATGCGTTCCGGTTTGCGGCGGCGTTGCTTGCCGCTCAGCGCAATACGAAAATTGTCGGCATCTTCTCGCGGCTTTGGAAGCGGGACGGCAAGCCGCGCTACACGCAGTATCTGCCGCGCATGTGGGGGTATCTCGACCGCGATCTCAGCCATCCGGCGTTAGCCGAGCTGAAGGCATGGTTCGACCGGCACATTCCCCGTGCGTGGCGCGGCACGTTGGGGAACTGAGATGGCGTTTCATCCTACTCGCGGCATGGTGTTGGCGGCGGGGCTTGGCACGCGGATGCGGCCGCTGACGAACGACCGGCCGAAGGCGCTTGTGGAAGTTGCGGGACGCACACTGCTCGACCACGCGATCGACCGGTTCGTCGCCGTGGGCGTAAAGATGATCGTCGTCAACGTGCACTACAAAGGCGAGATGATCATCGCGCATTTGAAGGACCGTAAGGACGTCGAGATCCGCATTCAGGACGAACGCGACAAGCTGCTGGATACCGGCGGTGCGTTGAAGCGGGCCTTGCCGCAGTTCGAGAACGAACCCGTCTTCACCTACAAC
>JANNEL010000564.1:0-2861 GCA_031378595.1 Alphaproteobacteria bacterium | reverse complement strand
GTCCGCCTCGTTCCGCAACAGCTCAGGGACCGTCGCCGTCCCGAACCGGATGTGGCGCGCTTCGGCGAGCTTGCGGACCGGGGGCGTTGGCAACCCCGATAACTGGCCTCGGCTCGAAACACCTCCCGCAGTCGCCGATGGTTTCACGCCAAGGCGCCAAGACGCAAAGGGAGGCTTTCTTCGGCGCTTGGCGTGAACAAAATGGCTTCGGGAAATGTCACGGGCACGAACGTCTTGGTGCCTCTTGGTGAACCTTCGTGGCCTTCGTGTTTAAGGCTGACTCTAAGCGCACACAGGGCAGCGGGGCTTGCACGGTGCCGCGAAAGCTGACATCGAATCCCGCATGAGCCAATCTGCGCCCGAGCCGAAGATGCAGCTGCGCATCATTCCGGTGACACCGTTGCAGCAGAATTGTTCGCTGATCTGGGACACGGCGACGAAGCACGCCGCGTTCGTCGACCCGGGCGGAGATGCGGATACGTTGCTGGGCGCGCTGAAGCATTTCGGCCTGACACTGAAGCGGATTTGGCTGACGCACGGACATCTGGATCACGCGGGTGCGGCGGCAGAGCTGCGCGAGCGGACGGGGATCGCGGTTGAGGGGCCGCATCGGGACGACCAGTTCTGGCTCGATCAGGTTGAGGAGAGCTCGCGCCGCTATGGCATCGTTGGCGGGCGCAACGTGACGCCGGACCGCTACCTTGAGGACGGCGATACGTTGGCGCTTGAGGGCGTGAAATTCGACGTCTCGCATACGCCCGGACATACGCCGGGCCACGTCGTCATTCACAACAAGCGCGCGAAGATCGCGTTCGTGGGCGACGTGCTGTTTGCGGGTTCGATCGGGCGCACAGATTTCCCGCGCGGAAATCACGAGCAACTGATCCGCTCGATCACGGACAAGCTTTGGCCGCTCGGCGACGATGTGACGTTCATTCCGGGTCACGGGCCGACCTCCACGTTCGGGCGTGAGCGGCAGACGAACCCGTTCGTGGCGGACCGGCTCACGGGTTATGGCGGTGTGGCGAAGGAGGCCGCTGACGAGGGCGAGCAACGGACGACGAAGCGGTATACGTAACACCCCAACGTCATCGCTGACGAGCCGCGTCGCGCCCAATCATTACGGGGCGCTTCGCTCTAGCTCACAACCTCAAACGACGCTAGGCTGGCGCAAAACAAGCTAAGGGGTGTTACCCGTGCGGACCTGGCTGGCGCTTATGCTCACGCTTTGTCTGTTCACGCTGAACGTCCCGGCGATAGCCGGCGAACTGACCACGCGCGACGGCCGCGCCGTTCGCTCGGTGGCCGTCATCTCGCGCCTCGGCGATAGCATTCTGCTCTACAACGCCGAACCGTCCGTGCCGGTCACGGTCTGGAAAGGCGCGACGCGGCCGTTCGTCATTCCGGATTTCGCGATCGACGCCCGGATCGAGAATGCGATCGCGACTGCATTGGCGCCGCGCTTCACCGTTGTGCGTCTTGCGCCGGGGCTCGTCCCCGCGACGCCGATCCTGAACGAAGATGACGTGCCCGGCATTGTCGCAAATTTGCCGGCACGGCCCGACATCGACGCCTACATCGTCCTGTGCCACGACGAAAGCTCAGTCGAGATGACCGCGTTCCTCACCACGCACGGATTGGTACTCTATCGCCGCTGGCATCCGTTCGACGACGTGACGGCTTTGTTCGCCTTCTACCGCTTCATGATCGTCGATGCGCGCACAGGCGAAACGATCGAAAATCGCACGGGCGGCATCGAAACCAGCATCTTCGAACCCTCGACAGCACGCCGTGAAATCGACGACGGCTTTTGGCCCGGCGACGAGGCCCCGCCTTCCGCTCAACAGGCTCCAGCCCTGCGCGACAAGTTCTACGAATTCGTCGATGAGAGCATTGCCTGGACGCTCAAAAGGGCGAAGCTCACGGAGTGAGGTTGCGGGCGCCAGTCCCATTGCCGTACTCAGACCAACCAACGCCGGATGCACCGATGCTGAACAGAGTCATGAAAAATCTTGCCGACATGGGTGACCGGTTCCCCTACCTGGCGGGCCCAGCCGTGCTGTTGATGGCCCTTTCCTATCCCGACCACATGGCGTTGTTTTGGGCGATGCTGAGTTTGTTGCTGATAGCGCTGGCCGGGTATTTTCTGAGGCGGTTCCGGAGGTGAGGAGACGGCCGCCCTCGCGGTCAGCTCGGCGGGGTCTAAGGGCTGCGGTGGCACTGAAAATTTGAAACGCCAAGCACGCCAAGCTGGTCGTGTGCGCTCGCGGGTGGCGGTGCTGCGGCGAGGCTGCGAGAAAGAGCAGCACGAAGGGCTCGAAGGATCGACGAAGAGCCACGAAGATTCTGAGGCTGCGATGCGTCCTGCCGCCTCATTACAATGGTTGGCGCGAAGCGCTCTCTGTCAGACACCGTGCCGTCTTGAGGATTTGAATGGCGCTTCGCGCCTGACCCGGTGACTGGGCAGCAGGACTCAATAGGGGCTCGCCGCAAGACCGCCATCCGTGAACGCACACGACCAGCTTGGCGTGCCTGGCGTTTCAAACTTTAGCTTCATAATCAGGGAGCACGTACCAAACTTGAGCTTGATCCTACAAGGTTGTGACGTGTGCCGGCACCCCCGTTGTAGATCGCATCGATCAAAGCAAGAACGACTCGATGCCGACCTGCGGCGCGGCTTCGCTTAAGCGGCGGTCGAGTGTGCAGAGCTTGGCACCGGTGTCGGCGCACAGCGCCAGGTGCAAAGCGTCGCCGGCGCGCAAATTGAGCGCCGACTGATCGGCGAAACCGGCGGCCCTTCGAAAAGACGCCCGCTCCACAGAAAGAACGGCCAGCGTCTCCGCGGCCAATCGTGTAAACAC
>JANNEL010000534.1:0-6497 GCA_031378595.1 Alphaproteobacteria bacterium | reverse complement strand
GGCATGTCCCCGGCACAAGCGGCACACCACATACGGCTGCTCATGCTTGTGAATGATGTGAGCTTGCGAAATCTGATTCCGAAGGAGTTGGAAAAGGGCTTCGGATTTTTTCAGTCGAAGCCGGCGACGGCGTTTTCGCCGGTTGCGGTGACGCCGGACGAGCTTGGCGAGCACTGGCGCGAGGGCAAGGTGCATCTGCCGTTGCTCATCGATTTGAACGGCGAACGACTTGGGTCTCCCAATGCGGGTGTCGATATGACGTTCTCGTTCCCGCAGCTGATCGCGCATGTAGCGAAGACGCGGGAGTTGGAAGCCGGGTCGATCGTCGGTTCGGGTACCGTGTCGAACGCGGATCGCAAGAGCGGCTCGGCGTGTTTGGCCGAAGTGCGGATGCTGGAGACGATCGAGAAAGGCAAGCCCGAGACGCCGTTCATGCGCTTTGGCGATAAGGTTCGGATCGAGATGAAGCTGCCGGACGGTTCGTCCGTGTTCGGCGCGATCGAAAATCACGTTCGCAAATATGAGGGGCCGAAATGAAACTTTACGACTATGCGTTTTCGTCGGCGGCGTACCGGGTGCGGATTGCGCTGAACCTGAAGGGCATCGCGTATGAGCGGGCGGTGGTCAGCCTGATCAAAGACGGCGGCCAGCAGCATTCGGCCGCTTACAAGGCGATCAATCCGCAGGCGCTTATCCCGACGCTTCAGGCGGACGGGCACACGATCGGCCAATCGCTCGCGATCATCGAGTATCTGGACGAAACGCATCCGATGCCGCCGTTGCTGCCGCGTTATCCGGCGGAGAAGGCGCGGGTTCGTCAGATCGCTTACGAGATCGCCTGCGACATTCATCCGGTCAATAACATGCGCGTGCGTGGGCAGTTGAAGGCGCTTGGTCATTCGGAAGAGGAGATCATGACCAAGTGGTATGCGCATTGGATCACGATCGGATTCGCGGCGCTGGAGACGCAACTCAGCGTGTCGAAGGAAACGGGCACGTATTGTCATGGCGACGCGCCGACGCTCGCGGACATTTGTTTGGTGCCGCAGATGGCGAATGCGTGCCGGTTCAAGGTGCCGGTCGATGCCTTCCCGACGCTGGTGCGCATCGACAAGGCGTGCCGCGCGCATCCCGCATTCGCGGCGGCCGCGCCCGAGAAGCAGCCCGATGCGGCCTGAGCGCAAGCCCGCTGGCGAAGGGTTGCTCGTGCTTGAGCATTTCTTGCCGTACCGGCTGTCGGTGCTCTCAAACATCGTGTCGGGGCGGATCGCGAAATCATATGAGCGCCAGTTTCAGCTGACGATCCCCGAGTGGCGGGTGATGGCGGTGCTCGGGCGGTTTCCGGGTTTGACCGCAGCCGAAGTCACAGAGCGCACCGCGATGGACAAGGTGCAGGTCAGCCGCGCGGTCGCGAGGCTCAAGCAAACGGCGCGCGTCGAGCAGCGTGCGGTCGAAGGCGACCGGCGGGCGCGGCATCTCTTCCTGACCGAGCAGGGTCATGAGGTTTACGCGGAGATCGTGCCGTTGGCGCGCGAGTACGAGCGGCGCGTTACGCAGGATTTGAGCGCGGCGGAGCGGGTGCAGTTGGAGCGGTTGCTCGACAAGCTCAGCGCGGCGGCGATGAAGCTTTAGCCTGCGTCACACAGCTAGCGAGGTTGCTCTTGAGCGGTGGACTTACGAAGGCAACGGCAGTGAGCTTGGGCGTGGTCGCGCTTGGCTTGGCCGTTGCCATGGTTCTCGCGACTCTCGGTGAGCGACCAGCCGACAATGCTCGACCACCTATTGTCTGCCCGGCATTTACGGCCGACACACCGCAAGTTGCGGCTGGTGTCCTTCATGTGTCGCTGCCGCGTGGCTTTGTATCCGACCCGATCAGGGATCCAAACCGGTTGCCGGCCGACTATCGAGATGGAGCGCTTTCGTTTCACTTCGTCTCTGGGACCTATACCCGCACAGGCTTCGATGTCGATGTCAGCTTTGGCGCCGCGTCGCGTAGCATACGCCTCTACATTTCGTATGGAGAAGATCTCGATAGGTTCGCGCGCCTAGACGCTGCGGAGGAATTTCGTCCTTATACCCTAGCCTTACGCGCGCGAAGAAATGGTCTCGAGATCTACTATGGAGTGGTCGAACCAACGCCGACCTCCAAGGGACAATGGGCGGCCTTCGCGCTCGACCGAAAAAATGGTGTGATAGCGGAGCTGGGCGACAACCCTCTTGCTTGTCCCCCGGACAATGCGCTCGACGTGGT
This sequence comes from Alphaproteobacteria bacterium, assembly GCA_031378595.1. Taxonomy (GTDB): domain Bacteria; phylum Pseudomonadota; class Alphaproteobacteria; order Micropepsales; family Micropepsaceae; genus SZUA-430. The sequence continues at coordinate 4,246 of JANNEL010000534.1, read as the reverse complement.
CGAGCGTATTGCCAGATCTGTGAGGTTGGTGCCGGCGACCTTTGCGCGCTTGTACGAGGATGCAAAGCTGGTTCGTGCGCAAGAGGACGCCAGACTTGCTGCTGACCGCGCTGAAGAGAAAGCGGCTGAAGCCAAAACGGGCGTGCTGATCAATCAAGAGTTTGGCGCAGGTGCGTTTGAGTCGAAAGCGGTCGTGCGAAATCGCGAAGGCAACTTGCTCTACCACTGGGGGAGGGAGCCAGATTGGTACTTTGTCCTTTATCGGGTTGGTTCATTCGAGGCTATGACAAACCCTGACCTTATCGGTCGGAGGTTGAGCATCGACCGATCACGATTGAGCTGGCAATTGGCAAGGGAACGCATCGCATTGCTTGCTGGCTGGCGAAATCGGGACGGCACAACCGACTATCACGATACCGCCCGAGAGCGTAATTGCCCGCTTGGCTGGCATGAGGCGGCTCCATCCCTATTTGAAGCCTGGGGCAAGGAGCTCAAGCAAAATGAGGTGGGTATCTGGTACCTCAGAGGTTTTCGTGCGAGCGACACCGAGACCTTTGCCAAGACTGTTTCGATAGTACGCGACATTGCGAAGATGGCAGGGGAAGGGCGCCCTATCTGGACGCTGATGCCGTTGGAGAAGCTCAAACCGCTGAGAAAGAAACTTGCGCTCTACGAATGCTAAGGCGGTAAGACAAGTCGTGGGTGGTCCGCCTTCGCGGACCATGACAAGTTTGGTGGATACTATTCGTTGCGCCTGCGGCTGCGTTTTGGCTTGACCGTTTCTTCCAGCGCGTAGGTCCGGTCGCGGAGGAATTCCATTAGTCTTTTGCGGTCGCTGATCGCCTTCAGGTCTTCGTAGGGGATGCGCTTGCCGATGCGGACGACCATGTCTTCGCCGATGCGGTCGTGCACTTCTTTGAACAGCAATGACAGGCGCAGCGTCATGGAGACGTGGCTTGCGATTTGGAACAGGCGCGAGTTTTGACCGGCGAAGAAGACGGGCACGACCGGCGCCTTGCCCTGCGAGATCATGCGGGCGGTGAACGTCTTCCATTCGGGGTCGCGGGCTTTGCGCGTCCACATTTTCTCCGTGGTCGAGACGGTGCCGCCGGGGAAAATGATCAAGGCGCCGCCTTTTTCGAGTAGCGTCTTTGCTTCGGCGCGGGTCTTGATGTTTGTTTCGAGCGCCGCTTTCGATTCCTCGAAGTCGATTGGCAACAGGAACGGTTTGATTTCCTCGGCGCGGCGCAAAAGCGCGTTCGTCAGAACCTTGAAGTCTTTGCGCACGCGCGCGACCAGCCAACAGATCATCAAGCCGTCGAGGACGCCGAACGGGTGGTTTGCGACCAGGATCACCGGGCCGGTTTTTGGAATTTCGCCGAGCGCTTCTTCGTTCAGGTCGACGTTGAGGCGCAGCTTGCGGATGGCCGCGTTCCAAAAACTCTCGCCGGGCACCGGTTTGTTTTGGTGCTCCAGATACATGCGCTTCAATTCGGGCTGGCCCGAGATGCGCTCGACCAGTTGGATGACGAGACGCTTGAATGCCGGATCTTCCGGAGACGCGTAGGAGAATTCGTCGACTTCGGCGGCCATGGTGCCCTTTAGACGCAAATCATTCCGTCAGCGGGTATTCTGCCCAAAGCTTCGTTTCATGGCGATAGGCGGCGATCAAATCGGCGAGCTTTGCCGGCTTGTAGCCACGCTTTGCGTTTTCGGCGCCGATTTCCCACATGGCCTTGTATTGCTGCATGAGCGCCTTGTAGGCCTCAGGCAACGTCGTTTTGCGGTCCCAGATGTGGGTGGCTTCCGCGCCCGCGCCATTGATTTCCACAATCTTGAAGTTTCGTCCGGCCTGAAGATCTTCGATCGTGGCGAAGCGCACGTCGAAGCGGCCGAAATAAAATTCCTTCACGTCCTTGGCGATGCGGTCGAACGCTTCCGTCATCGCTTTCGTGATCAGGTGATTTCCGTTCCTGAAAATTGTGCCGCGGCTGTGGCTGCCCGCATACGCGATGCGAAACGGCTGGCCGTTCGGCACGACCCAATCCAGGCGGTCTTTGTGGCGCGGAAGATAAATGTGCTGCAGCTGGCCGGCACGCGGATCAGCCTCGATCAGCTCGCGCAACGTCGATTTGCCGTCACCGAAGACATAGGGAAAGTACTTCAGCGTGATCGAGGTGATGCGGCCGCGGGATTCACTTGGGCGTCTAATGTAGAAAATGCCGGCCTCCGCCTCGTGGTCGACGAGCGCTTGAAAGACGATGCGTTCGTTCGGCGGAAAGGTATCGAGGTATTGCCGCAGGTCGTCTTCGTCGCGGACGCGGCGAACGCCGGCGCCGCGGCACCCGAGGTCGGGCTTGGCGATGAACGGGAAGCTTAGGCCTGCGCGTCTTGCGGCCTCGAGCGCATCGGCCGCTGTTGCGTTTTCCGCCCGTGTGAAGATTGCCCACGGTGCGATGAAGTGCCTTGCGTATTCGCCCGACTGTTCGAACACGGCAGCCTTCGACTCGCCGATCCAACCGCCCATTGGAAACAACGGGTTCGAGATCGTCGGCAACGTGAAGCGGAAACCGTGCCTCACGGTCAACCAGAGCCAGTACGCGCACATCGGCGTGTAGAAATATTTCTGCGGCCAGAACTCGAACACCGAGATTTGCTCGCCGGACGTGTCGAGCGGCGGCATGCCGGCGTGGGGCTTGCGGATTTCGAGGCGGGCTTCGTCAGCCATGATCGCGGTCGGCTGGTGCGAAGCGTTGGATGAAATAGGGTGCGGCAAGGATCAGGATCGCGAAGACGCCTGCGATCACCCAGCGCCATATGCCCAGGTGCTCGACGGTCATGACGCCAAAGAAGAAGACGAGCGAGAACAGCAGCGAGGTCCAGACGATGCCAGCAGCAGCCGCGACGAGCGCAAAGGGCGCAAAGGGCAGGTTCAGAAAGCCGCTCGACGCATAGGTGGGCAAGCGCAGGCCCGGCATGAAGCGCGCGCCGATGAGGGCCGGGATGTAACGGCGCTTGAGCCAGGCGCGGCCCTTTGCCATGCGTTCTTCGCCGATGAAGCGCTTCGCCCAATCGCGGGTGCGCGCTGCTGCGCCTAAGCCGTAGAGAAGGCAGTCTCCAACGAAGATGCCGGTGAAGAGCGCGGTCAGTGCCAAGGCCGGCGGGATCGTGTGGTCAGCGGCGAGCAAGGCGGCGGCGACCGTCGCCACGTCTTCCAGAACAAACGTTGCCAACAGGATGGCGACGGCGATCGCCCAAGGGTTCGAGCCCAGCGCAAGCAGCAGTGTGCCGGCCTCGCCGATCACGGCGTGTCCATCATGGCGAAGGCCTTGGCGATGGCGGCCTCGACCTTATCCTTCGAGTTCCACGGCAGGAAATGGTTTTGGCCCTCGATGACCGTGACGTCCATCGCCTTCGTGCCGGTCATGTGTTTCTTGATGAAGTCGACGTTGGGGAAGGGGACGAGGTTGTCTTTCGTGCCATGCACGATGGTGACCGGGACTTTGATCGCGGCGAGGCGCGGGGCCAGCGCCGCGAGTTGCGGCTCAAGCGCGATGATTTCACGGTTCGCGTTACGCATCATGCGCGGGAGCAGCGCGCTGACCGGCCACGTGTCGCCGACATATTGGATGAAGGGGACGTCTTCCTGCGCGGGGTCGAGAGAGCCCGCAACAATCACGAGCGCCGCAACGAGGTCCGGATCGTCGGCGGCCGCTTGTGCGATAATGGGGCCGCCCAGCGAGTGACCGACCAGCACGGCGGGCTTTGTTCCGTTCGCGCGGACGATCGCGGCGATCGCGGCTGCCTGTTCGGGGAGCGAGGTGACGGCGTCGTCCGGGCCGCTATGGCCGAAGCCGGGACGGTCGATTGCGACGTAGTGGAACCCTTTCGGCACCGTCATCAGGTAGTCAGCCCACGCCTCTGCATCGCCCGGCGTGCCGTGGACGAAGACGACGAGGTTGCCGGCGGGGTCGCCGGATTCGATGTAGCTGAGTTTGTATGACGCGAGCTGCAGCGTTTTGTGCGGCAGCTTGGTGTTCATTTCGTCGTCGCTGGTCGCGGGACCGGGGATTGCGCAACCGGCGAGCGTCAGCAGCGATCCAACGAGCGCGACGCGGCGGGTCCAGGGTGGAAATTCGAATGCCATGGCGCGCATATTGCGCGAAGGGCGCGGTCTGACAAGCGCACCCCTCGATCACGGCAGCGTTAGGGTTCTGTGAGCGGCGTCTTAGTGCGCCTTGCCCTT
>JANNEL010000500.1:0-2799 GCA_031378595.1 Alphaproteobacteria bacterium | reverse complement strand
TGGCCGCGTCGCGGATCAGCCGTTCCGAAACGCCGACACAGACGGCCGAAATATGCAGCCGCCCGCGATCGAGCACCTGCATCGAAATTCGAAACCCCTGCCCCTCTTGGCCGAGCAAGCAGCTCGCAGGCACGTGGCAATCCTCAAAGACCACGTCGCAGATATGCGCGCCCTGCTGACCCATCTTGCGCTCGGGCTTACCGATCGTGATGCCCTTCAGGTTCGACGGCACGAAGAACGCGCTGATCCCGCCCGCCCCTTTGTTGCCCGGATCGGTCCGCGCCATCAGCGTGAATACCGAGGCCTTGTTCGCGTTCGTGATGTAACGCTTCGTCCCGTTGACGACGTAGTGATCACCCTGCCGGATCGCAGTCGTACGCAACGACGCGGCGTCCGATCCCGCACCTGGCTCCGTCAAACAGAAGCTCGCAATCGCCTCGCCGCTCGCGAGCTTCGGCAACCATTCCTTCTTCTGGTCCTCGCGCCCGAACATAACGACGCCTTGGCTGCCTATGCCGACATTCGTTCCGATGACGGAGCGAAACGCAGGGCTCGTCTGCCCAAGCTCGAAGCAAACGAGAACCTCTTCCTCCATGGTGAGCCCAAGCCCGCCATACTCGGCCGGGATCGACATGCCGAAGAGTCCGAGCTCACGCAGGTCGCGCACCACATCGTCGGGCACCAGATCGTCCCGCGCGACTTTGTCTTCCAGCGGCACAAGCCGCTCGCTCACAAAGCGGCGGACGGACGTAACCAACTGATCGCGTGTTTCGATATCGAGCGGCATGACAAGTCCTAAGGTTTCGCGGGATGCTAACCCAGCGCCACGCCGCCGCTCCACACCTTTCGCACCCCCCAGGCGAACGCCGGCCCAAGCCTTCCCCAACGGCGCGAGCACTGATTGAGATTCGAAGCTTCAACGCTAGAGTGCGGAACCAAGCCTTTGGGGGTTCCTTTGAAACGCATTCTAGCCGCCGTTTTAGCGGCCACCGCTTTGTTGTCTGCGCCAAGCCATGCCGCGGAGGAGCCAAAGCCGGCGCCCGCCACCACGATCGAAGAACTCGACAAGCGCCTCGCCGATGCATTCGCGAAAGGCAAAATCCCCGGCGCTAGCGTCACGATCATCGAGGGCAACCAGATCGTCTTTACAAAGGGCTACGGCTACGCCGACCTAAAGACGAAGAAACCCGTGACGCCGGAAACCGTGTTCCGCGCCGGCTCCATCAGCAAGAGCTTCACCTCCATCGCCATCATGATGCTGGTCGAGGAAGGCAAGCTGTCGCTTGACGCCAAGCTCTCGGACCTGATGCCGGAACTGAAATACGACAACCCTTGGGAAAAGACCGACCCGATCCGCCTCGTCCACCTGCTCGAACACACGAGCGGCTTCGATGACATCGGCTTCCACCATTATTTCTTGGCAGGCAAGGACGTACCGCTGTCGAAGGCGGTCGAAGCCTATGGCCCGTACAAGAGCCGCTGGAAACCCGGCACGCGCATGTCCTACTGCAACTCTGGACCTGTGATCGCAGGCCGCATCATCGAAAAAGTCAGCGGCCAATCGTTCCCCGAATTCATCGCCGCGCGCATCACGGGCCCGCTCTCCATGGAAAGCGCCTACTGGACGCGCGAGCCGCAAATCACCGACAGGATTGCGAAGAGCTACGCGAACGCCGAAGGCAAAGAAGAACCGTTCGTCGAAATCTTGGCGCGCCCATCGGGCTCCTTGAACGTCACGTCGAAGGACTTGGCCAAGCTTCCCCTACTGATGCTCGGCCGCGGCACGCTGGACACGCATACGTATCTGAGCCTCGCCTCCGTCGAACGGATCGAACGGCCGGAAACGACCGACGGCGTGCGCACAGGCCTCCGATACGGCTACGGCCTCGGCAATCTGATGTACCCGGGCAAGAGGGGCATCTTCTTCGGCCACGACGGCGGCATCGACGGGTTCGTCTCCAAATACGAATACGCGCCAGGCTTGGGCGCAGGATTCGTGGTGATGGCGAATTTGGGCACCATCGAGGTCCTCAAAGCCGGCGACCAGATCCGCGAGTATCTCGAGCGTACGCTGCCGGAGTCGAAGCCGATCGCTCAACCGATAGCGGCGGCAGATCTCGAGGAATGGGCCGGCTACTACCAAACGATCACGCCGCGCCAACAGCAGCTCGCAATCCTCGAAAGCCTCGCCAGCTGGCAGACAGCGAAAGCCGAAAACGGCGAGCTGATCTTCAACGACACCAAACGCATTCATGTCGGCAAAAACGTCTTCCAAAAGACGGATAGCGCCGCGCCCAACTTCGTCTTCGTGCGCAATCCCGAAGGTGTGCAGATGTTCACGGCAACCGGCGCGAACAGAAAATTGCCGCTATGGGAGATCGCAGCAAAGCTCGCGGGCGGCGCAGCGTTCGCGCTCGCAGCAGGCTTCAGCGCGCTTTACATGCTGCTCTGGATCCCCAGCGCCTTCATGGGTCGCCTCGCCGAACGCGGCGGCGTCACGATCCGCTTACTGCCGTGGCTTGCGGTCGTCTCCACGCTCGTCCTCGCAGTCACGACGCTCTTCGCACTCAGCGCAGGCGACTTGGAGACCGTGGGCAAACCAAGCCCGCTCGCCTGGTCGATCTACGGCCTGACGCTCGCCGTGCCGGCGCTCGGTACGTTGTCGCTCCTGCGCACCGCAATGGGATCGGCAGACGCCAATGCGTTCGTCCGCGGGCTCGCCTGGCTCTCAAGCCTCAGCGTCCTCGCCTTCGCAGGCTACATGTGGTCCTACGGCTGGATCGGCATGAAGCTCTGGGA
>JANNEL010000468.1:0-2353 GCA_031378595.1 Alphaproteobacteria bacterium | reverse complement strand
GCGAGTTCGGCGTGACATCGGTTGCGATCGAAGACGCGACGAATATCGGCGCGATCCGTGCTTCGTTGGCGAATGTGGACCAATCGCGCATCAAGATGATCCTAGCTGAGACGCCGGCCAACCCGTCGAGCTTGCTTTGTGACCTGACCGCGCTGGCGCAGGCCGCGAAGGAGATCGGTCAGAAGGCGGGCAAGAAACCGATCCTTGCGGTCGACAACACGCTGCTCGGGCCGATCTTCCAGAACCCGCTGAAGCACGGTGCAGACATCAACATTTACTCGCTCACGAAGTACGTGGCGGGGCATAGCGATCTCGTCGCCGGTGCGGTCACGGGTAGTGACGAAGCGCTGGCGCCGTTGCGGACGTTGCGCGGTTGGCTCGGCTGTCAGCTCGATCCGAATTCGTGCTGGATGGTGACGCGCTCGCTCGAGACGGTGGCGCTACGCATGAACAAGGCCGCCGACAATGCAGCCGCGGTCGCAGAATTCTTGAAGGTGCACCCGAAGGTCGAGGCCGTGAACTTCCCGAGCTTGTTGCCGAAGGGCGATCCGCAACGCGAAATCTACGACCGGCAATGCACGGGCGCTGGCTCCACGTTCTCGTTCGTCGTCAAGGGCGGCAAGGACGAGGCGTTTCGTGTGCTCGACGGGCTGCAGATTGTGAAGCTTGCGGTCAGTCTTGGCGGCACGGAAAGCCTTGCCTGCCATCCGGCGACGACGATGCATTCGAGCTTCTCAGCCGAGGAGCGTTCGCGTCTCGGTATTCCCGACGGTCTCATCCGCATCTCGATCGGTGTCGAGCATGCGGACGATTTGATCGCGGATTTGCAACAGGCGTTGGGCTGACGGCTATTTCGCGTCGGCGCGTTTGAAGGCGTCGCGGGCGCGCAGGCGATCGAGATATGCGCGCACTGCCGGTGGGAAGTCGCCGTCGATGCCGATCAAGGTTGCGAGATGCAACGCGAAACCGATCGCGATGTCGGCGGCGGTGAAGCGGTTCTTGACCAAGTAGTCGCCCTGTTGGGCCGCCGCGTCGACGGCGCGCAGGCGGCCGTAGAACCACTTGCGATAATCCTCGGCGACTTGCGGTTGGCGGCGCTCCGGCGGCTCAAGCTGCGTGTAGCGTAAGACGAACGTCTGCGGGAAGGTCAGCGTCGCGTCGCTGAAATACATCCAGTTCAGATAGCGGCCGTAGTCGGGATCGCTCACCGGTACGTGCAGATCGGCCTTGCCCTGGGCGTCGGCGTATTTCTCACCGAGGTAGTGGCAGATCGCCGGCGACTCCGTCATGCGCAATTCGCCGTCGAAAAAGCACGGGATCGTGCCCAGCGGATTGATCGCGAGATATTCCTTCGCCAGCACGCGCGGCGGGAACGGGAGCACGTGCAGCTCATAGGGGAGGCCAAGTTCTTCGAGCATCCAGAGCGGACGCAACGAGCGGGCGCCTTTGCAGTGGTAGAGTTTGAGGTTGTTTGCGGTCATTGCTGCGATCCAATCTCATGTTCTGTCAGCGCCAATTTGCCATGGTCTCGTGGCCGGCCGCTACCGTGGCTCGATGACGCTGCCTTCATCGTGCCACGATTGGCGGGCATGAAAAGGCATCCCGTACCGATGGGGGAAACATCCATGCGGACGATTTTGTTTCTGGTCGTGGCGTTGATCGCGCTTTTGGTTGGCACCAACCCGACGCGTGCCGAGTTCAACGATTGGATCATGCAGTACGCCGTGCAAAAGGTGCGCGACGTGGGCAAAGCGCAGAAGCGCGAGGTCGGGTGGAGCGAGCGCCTTATTGGCGGTTACTCCACCGGCTGGGTGATCTCAAATCTGCCGGTGGCGCGGTCGAACTATCTCATGTTCTCGATCTATCGCGTGGACTTACCGCCGGAGATTCGCGGCGACTTCCCCGGTTGCGTCATTGCGATCGCCGGGCAGTTCATTCCGCGCAATTCGTGTTGATCAACGCTTCCGCTTGAGACCGCCCGCGCGCATTGCCGTTTCGGCGCGCTGCTTGATGCGGCCGGCGCGGTTCATGACGTGGAAGATGTATTGCTGATCGACGACGCCTTGGAAGAGGTGGGCCCAGGGGCCTGAGGCGTAGATGGGCACGTCTTCGCCGCCGTGGGTTTCGCTACCCGCGGGGACGAGCGCTTGCTGGCGGTAGTCGGGCGCTTTGGTGTCGACCGTGGTCAGATCTTCGCGCGGCGCGCCGTCTTTGCCGGCGCCGGGGCCGTTGGCGTAGGATAGCGTCGTGTACGGTTTTCCGTCGTTTTCGAGCGCGAGTTTAACCGTGCCCTCGTCGGCGATCCCCAAAATCGGATTGCTGCGCGAGGGATATCCCGCCAACGTCAGGACGT
>JANNEL010000426.1:0-2956 GCA_031378595.1 Alphaproteobacteria bacterium | reverse complement strand
CCAGCGTTTCGATCCAGCCGAAACCGTGCAGGAACAGAACTTTCCACGCCTGGTCGAGCGCAAGCGCCGCGGCCGCGACCAAAAGGCCGAGGTGCGCGGGGCTTAACTTTTTCAGAGCGTTCATCACTTCGCGTCGTGCTCCGCGACGGCGCTTTCGCACCTCAGACAGAGATGGGGGTCGGCTGCGCTTTTACCGACCTCAGGCAGAATACGCCAACAGCGCGCGCATTTCGCGCCCGGCGCCTTGGCAAAAACGACGGCTGCGCCCGCGACGTCGTCAATCTTAAAGGCGTCGGCCGGGGCCGGGGCAGTGCTAACGCTTGCCGCCGAGGTGATGCCGATTTCGGCAAGGTCGAGGTTTTTCAGGAGGTCCGCGTCCTTCGTATCCGCGACGTGAAGCGTCGGGGCGGCCTCGAGGCTGGCGCCGATCGTCTTTTCACGGCGCGCGACTTCGAGTGCGCCGGTGACGACGCGCCGCAGGTCGCGCACGCGCTGCCATTTGCCGGCGAGCGCTTTGTCGTTCCATTCGGCCGGAACCGCGGGGAAGACGCGCAGATGGACACTGTCATGCTCGCCGTTGTAACGGGTGCGCCAGACTTCTTCCATCGTGAACACCATGACGGGCGCCAACCACGCCGTCAGATGGTTGAACAGATGGTCGAGGACCGTGCGCGAGGCGCGGCGGCGGAGCGAGGACGGCGCGTCGCAATAGAGCGTGTCCTTGCGGATGTCGAAATAGATCGCCGAGAGGTCCGTCGTGCAGAAGTTAAAGAGCGCCGTGAACACGCGGTTGAAGTCGAACGCCGCGTAGCCTTGGCGCACCGTCTGGTCGAGTTCGCTTAGACGATGCAGGACCCAGCGTTCGAGTTCGGGCATGTCTTTCTGTGCAACGCGCTCGCCGTCGCCGAAGCCGCTGAGGTTCGCGAGCAGGTAGCGCATCGTGTTGCGGAGCTTGCGGTAGCTCTCGACGTTCGCCTTTAGGATCTCGGGACCTAAGCGGAGGTCTTCCGTGAAATCGGACGAGGCCGCCCAGATGCGCAGGATTTCGATGCCGTTTTGATCGGCGACTTTTTGCGGTTCGACCGTGTTGCCGAGCGACTTCGACTGCTTGTAGCCCTTCTCGTCGAGCACGAAGCCGTGGGTGAGCACGGTCTTGAACGGCGCACGGCCGCGCGTGCCGCACGCTTCCAAGAGCGACGATTGAAACCAACCGCGATGCTGATCCGATCCTTCGAGGTAGAGGTCCGCCGGCCAGCCGATTTCGGGTTCGATGACGAAGGCGTGCGTCGAGCCGGACTCGAACCAGACGTCGATGATGTCGTCGACCTTTTCGTAGTCGGCGGCTTTCAGGTCGTTGCCCAGGAACTCTTGCGGATCAGTCGTGAACCAGACGTCCGTGCCCCCCTTCTCGACCGCCGACGCGACGCGCGCGTTAACGTCGGCATCGCGGAGGATTTCGCCGTCCGCTTTGCGCACGAATATGGGGATCGGCACGCCCCAGGCGCGCTGGCGCGAGATGACCCAGTCGGGGCGGCTTTCGACCATCGCGCGCAAACGATTGCGGCCTTGGGCCGGCACGAAGGTCGTGTCGTCGACAGCTTTTAGCGCGAGTTCGCGCAGCGACTTGCCACCGAGGTTCGCGATGGGTTTGTCCATCGCGATGAACCATTGCGGCGTGTTGCGGAAGATGACCGGCGCCTTCGAACGCCACGAGTGCGGGTAGTCGTGGCGGAGCTTGCCCTTGGCCAGCAGTGCGCTCGCCTTGATCAGTTCGCCTATGACGGCGCCGTTTGCGTCGCCGTCTTTGCCGTCCGCGGTCAGCACTTTCTTACCCGCGAATATGGGCACGTGCGGATAGAACGAGCCGTCTTCTGACACTGTGAACGGGATCGGCGGGCCTTCCTTCGGATGCGCCTCGGGGTGGTGCATCCAGATTTCGAAGTCTTCCTCGCCGTGGCCGGGCGCGGTGTGGACGAAGCCGGTGCCGGTGTCGTCGGTCACGTGATCGCCCGCGAACAGCGGGACCGGGAAGTCGTAACCGTTGCCCGCGAACGGGTGCGCGCAGACGAGACCTTGCGGGTCGACGTCGTTCACGCGTTCCCAAGTTTCGATCTTTGCGGCGTTCTTCGCATTGTCGGCGAGCGTGTCGGCGAGCAGCAGCAATTCGCCGACGGCAGCGCCCGCGCCCTCGCCCACCGCGGTCACGCGATAGAGGCCGTACGAGATTTTCGGCGAATAGCAGATCGCGCGATTGCCGGGGATGGTCCACGGGGTCGTCGTCCAGATGACGACCTTTGCCTTCGCGACGTCGCCGGTCGCGCCGGAGCGCACCGGGAACTTCACGAAGATCGTGGGTGAAAGTTTTTCGTGGTACTCGACCTCGGCTTCGGCGAGCGCGGTCTTTTCGACGACGGACCACATCACCGGTTTCGAGCCGCGATAGAGCGCGCCGTTCATCACGAACTTTTGGATCTCGCGCACGATAATGGCTTCGCTCATCGGCGCCATCGTGACGTAGGGATTGTCCCATTCGCCGGTCGCGCCCAAGCGCTTGAACTCCGCGCGCTGGATGTTCAGCCAGTGGTTTGCGAACTCACGGCATTCCTTGCGGAACTCGATCAGCGGGACTTTGTCTTTGTCTTGACCGGCGGCGCGGTATTTCTCTTCGACCTTCCATTCGATCGGCAGGCCGTGGCAGTCCCAGCCGTGGATGTAGGGCACATCCTTGCCCAGCATCGTCTGCGAGCGCACGACAAAATCCTTCAGGATCTTGTTCATGCCGGTGCCGAGATGGATGTGGCCGTTCGCGTAGGGCGGGCCGTCGTGGAAGATGAACTTCGGGCGGCCCTTCGCGGTCTCGCGCAGACGCTTATAGAAGCCGATCTTGTCCCACCAGGCGAGCCATTCGGGCTCGGCCTTCGGGAGGCCCGCCTTCATCGGGAAGTCAGTGTCGGGC
>JANNEL010000386.1:0-11184 GCA_031378595.1 Alphaproteobacteria bacterium | reverse complement strand
GAAGTCTGCGATCTCAGAGCCCGCGAATTGCAACTACGGCAAAGACGGCAAGCTCCCGCGCGTGAAGCACCTGGCGCTAAACAAAGACAAGGGAACGATCGACCCGCAGATCGGTGCCGGCACAACGGACCGCGGCCGGATCAACGACAACTTCCGCAACGCCGTTGAAGCAGCCGTTGCCGACTCGAAGGACAAGTGGACGATCCTGAAAGAACAACTGGTCCTCACCTACGGCCCCTCGCGCGGTACACGAATGGTCTGCGCATTGACGCGCGACAACCCAATGAAGGCCTGCTGATCAATGGCCGACAAACGCAAACTTGGAAAGTCGTCGCTCGAAACCGTGCCGTTCGCCTTCGGCGGCAACGTGTTCGGCTGGACCGCGAACGAAGCGGCGTCGTTCGCCTTGCTCGATCGCTGTGTCGAGGCGGGCGTCTCGCTGATCGACACCGCTGACGTTTATTCCGCTTGGGCACCGGGCCACAAAGGCGGCGAGTCCGAGACGGTGATCGGCGCGTGGCTGAAGGCGCGCGGACCTGCCGCGCGCGCAAAGGTCTTGATCGCGACGAAGGTCGGCATGCTAGGCCCGCGGCAAGGCTTGAAGAAGGCGAACATCCTCGCCGCCTGCGACGACAGCCTCAAGCGTCTCGGCATCGACGCGATTGATCTCTATCAGTCGCACCGCGACGACGCAGAGACGCCGCAGGAGGAAACGCTGGATGCTTTCGCGAACCTGATCAGGGCCGGCAAAGTACGCGCGATCGGCGCTTCGAACTATTCGCCCGACCGCTTGCAAGAAGCGCTAGAAATTAGCGCGAAACATGGCCTTCCGCGCTACGAGACGTTTCAACCGCTCTACAATCTCTCTGATCGCGCAGGCTTCGAAGGGCCGCTGCAGGATCTCTGCATGCGCGAAGGGATTAGCGTTATCCCGTACTACGGTCTCGCCTCCGGCTTTCTGACCGGCAAGTACCGCTCGGAAGCCGACTTCAACAAGAGCATCCGTGGCATGCGCATGGGCAACTACCTGAACCCGCGCGGCAAGAAAATCCTGGCTGCGATGGACGAGGTTGCCGCCGCGACGAACGCAACGCTCGCCCAAATCGCGCTCGCTTGGCTCATGACCCGCAAAACGATCGCAGCACCCATCGCATCCGCGACCAGCCTCGCGCAGTTCGAGGAATCGCTGGGTGCGCTCAAGCTCAGCCTATCGGCAACTCACCTCGCCGCACTCGACGCCGCGAGCGCACCATAGGATTCAAACGACATCCGCGGCGAAGCGGCACCAAATCACCGCAAGCGTGATGCATCCCATGAGATACGTCGCGAGCCGCAACGGGACGAAGTTGAAGCCAATGTAAACGAACGCGTGCACGAAGCGCGTGCCGACGAAGAGCCAAGCCAAAGCGGCCTGGGTGCTGTCCCACTTTTCGGTCTGCAGCATCAGGATGCAAGCAACGTAGAATAGAACCGGCACCTCGAGCAGGTTCATGAACGTGCGGGCAGGGCGCTCGACCCACTCAGGCGGCGCGTCGCCGCCATAGGCCTGATAGTAGCCGACAGACGCCGCGCCACGCGCCACCGCAACGTTGCGATAAACGAACATCAACACCCACACGACGCCGGTGAGACCGACGAGCGCGATCATCGGTTGGACCAACTGGCGTTGTTCTGGCGCCGACACGCCGAGCGGCTGCGCAAGGACGACCCATAGCAACGCCAAGAAGGCCGCAAGGAGCGACCCAACGAGTCCATACTGGCGCAGAAGCCGGTGATCCATCTCGTCGTCTTATCGCGGCGCCATGCGAATGGCGCCGTCCAGGCGTAAGCACTGACCGTTGAAGTACGTGTTGCGCGTCAACTCGAGCACGAGGCTGCCGAACTCCTCCGGTTTGCCCAGACGCTTCGGGAACGGCACCGATGCAGCAAGACTGTCGAGCACGTTCTGCGGCGCACCGAGCATCAAGGGCGTCGCAAAAATGCCGGGCATGATCGAATTGACCCGGATCCCCACATCCATCAGATCGCGCGCCATCGGCAGCACGAGCCCGTTCACGCCGGCCTTCGCCGAGCCATAGATCACCTGTCCGATCTGCGCATCCTGCGCCGCGACCGAAGCCGTGAGCACGATCGAGCCGCGCTCTCCGTCTTCCAATTCCGGCAAGCTCGCCATGCCGAGTGCCGCGAGCGATGCCATCCGGTAGCTCGCAACCAGAATACCCTGGACCCCGAACGCATAGTCCTCGGTCGACGTCCGCTTGTAGCCGCGCGTCTGCTTGTCGAACGAGAGCGTCTTGCCCCGCCGCGCCGCCATCGCGCAGTGCACGAGCACGCGCTCTTGCCCATGTGCGCTTCGCGCCTGCGCGAAGCCCGCCACGGCGCTCTCCTCGCTCATAATGTCGACCTTGCAGAAGATGCCGTCGACTTCCTTCGCGACCGCCTGACCGGCGGCTTCGTTGATGTCGAAGATCGCAACTTTCGCGCCTGCTGCAGCAAGAGCCTGCGCGCTCGCCTTGCCGAGGCCGGACGCGCCGCCCGTTATGATCGCGGCGACGTTGCTATCGATTTTCATGAGGAAGTCCTTTCAGGGGTGAATAGCGGGTCAGGCGTTTTGGCATACGCCCGCCCGCGCTGTCACCCCATCAGAACCGCATCAACTGCCCCACGCGAACGCTGAGTTGCGTCGTCGACGACGTGTAGGTGTGGCCATCGATGAGATCGCCGCTTTCCCCAACGGAAACGAAGAGCTCCGATCCCGGCTCGAACTCCCACCGGTAGCGCGCGGAAAGCCCGAACGCCTGACTTATATTGTCGTACTGAACCTGTGTGCGAAGGTTCATGTCCGGCGTGAAGTTCAAACCTACGTTCAAGGCCCAGATCTGAATCTCGAGGTCGCCCGTCGGCAAATCGATGCCGAGGAATTGATGTTGCAGCCCAATTTCCCACGTCGAATCTGGACGCCAATTCACGAACGCAAACGTGCGGAACAGCGTGCCGCCGTACCAGTCGCAACAGCGTACCTCAATGTTGCCGGAGATCGGCCGCCCGATCGACGTTTCGACATTGAGCGAGGCGGCTGACCACGTGTATTCGCCCGCGGGGACCAGCACGCCCCTGGGCAGGAAGAACGCCGGCGTGTTCTCGTAGTCGCGAAACAGGTTGATGAACGCCACGTCCGTGTCTTGAGTCTGGAAGCCGGCCCAGCCGCCGTTCTCTTGGCTCTCGAGCTTGTCGTTCAGGTCGGTGGTGAAGTTGTACCAAGTGCCGGTTTCCCACCAGCGGATCCACGAATCCTCAGGCCGCCCCCGATACACGAAGTTGCCGTCGTAATAGCGAATGGCAGGTCTGTTCACGAAACCAAGGGCCGGCGCATAGTTCTCGCCAACTTGCTTGAACTGAAAGCGTGTGCTGAACGGCTCGTTCGGAAATGAAAGTTGCGCGCCAAAAGAGTCGTCGTCGCCGAATGCGCTGGAGAAGCTGCGGTCGTAGTAGAAGTCGGCCTGCAACGTTTTGCCGTCGAACCAGGTCGAGTTGCGGAATTGGAAGTCGCCACCGGCAACGGTGTTTTCCGTTGCCCCGGACGGATCGCCGTTCGTGAACACAAGACCGATCTTCGATTGCTCGAGCACCGGAAGCGTGAACCGCGCTGCCGACAGAATTTGGTTGTCCGTCGTTGGCGTGCCCGCCGTATCGACGACCAGCGCACCGATGCCAAGATCGCCGAGCTGTCCCGAAAGCTTGCCGCCGGCCACGATGTCGACAGGCGTACCGTTCACAAGGCCGATGTTGCGGGAAAAGAACGGGCGCCCGTTCACGTCGTTGTTCATGTTGTTGCCGCCGAACTCAAACACGGCAGCGTCTTGCAGGAAGAAGTCGCGCGTCTCGGGGAAGAACAGGCCGAAGCGCCCAGTGTTAATCTGCCGCTGATCGAGCGGCGCATCCGAAAAGTCGGTGTTGAACGTCAAGGTGCCGGTGAGCGCCGGCGTAATCTTGTAGAAGAGGTTGCCGGAGGGCTCGAGCGTGACATCGTCTTCCCGCGGCACCCGCCACTCGTGTTTGTACCGCGCGGCGAGGAACGGTTGTAAGTCGAGCCCTAGCCCCTGCGCCGTGCCGGTGATGCCCGACAGGGTGCCCGAGCGCGAGATATCGCGCGACGAACGCTGATTGTCGATCTGCGACCAACGGATGCGTTCGCCCTTGCGGCGGATCAAGCGAAAGAGGTCGAAGCCCCAATCGCCTTTCGTAATGTCGTAGGAAATGCTGCGAAACGGGATCGCGACTTCGGCAATCCAACCGTCGTCCACGATGCGCGCTTTCGCGTGCCAGATCGTGTCCCACTCTGCCAGGATGTCGCTATTGTTCTGCAACAGCCCGTCGAAGCGCGCACCCAGGGGGTTCACTTCGAAGATGTAGCCGTCGCGCCGCGTCTTGTAAGGATCGAGGTAGATGCGCACCAAGTCGTCTTGACTCAAGCTGCCGTCGCGCGACTTCACCGATGCGGTGATCTTGTCCGGTTCGCGGTCATAGACGTGGAACGCGAAATAGATGTTGTCCTCGTCATAGAGCACGCGCACTTCCATGCGCTCGCTCGCCGGCTGCTTTTCCTTCGGCTCAAGCTGATAGAACTCGTCGATAACCGGGGCTTTGGCCCACACCGCATCGGACAAGTTGCCGTCGATTTTCGGCGCCTCCGAAGGTTGAATCCGGACCGCGGGCGCCGTCGGTTGGTAAGTTGCGAAGTCGCGCGCGGGCGCCGGATCTGCCGCCGATGCAACGGCCGTGCAGATAAACAATCCCGCGCCCGCGCAAGCGAGCTTGATAATGAAACGAGCGTGCACGTATCCCCCCGCGACGTCTTTCGACGAAGGAAACACGAATGCGAGGACACACACTTCTTAAAACCGCGTGAGGTGGTTCACGTCCGAGTGAACCCGGCTGTTGCCAGGAAAAATGGCACAACCACAGGTTGTTTTCCAACAAATACGCGGAAGGAGATCGGCGCGGCCGCAACCGCAGCCGCGCGATCAACAAATTTGCTTACAACGCTTCAATTGCGGCCGAGCACGGGGTCGCCGGCTGGTTCGCCTTCTTGAGCGCGTCGACGATCTGCTGCTTCTGCTCGGCCTTGATACCCACTTCGCTAGCGATCGCTTTGATCGTGGCATTCGCTTCGTCTTGGGTCAGTCCGCCCTGAGCGACGGCCGTGTCGACCGCCTTGCACGCACCGAAATAACCACCGGCCGCCGCGCCGCCGAAGCCGCCGACAGCGAGGCCGATGGCCCCACCCAGCACGAACACAAACAGAAACGCCAAAAATCGTCCCATAATCCTAGCTCCTCAGTGATGCCGCCCCGTTCCGGAATCGGCGAACGCTTAATGTGGAAAGCGACAGTCGCAGTTTAAAGAGAACGCGCCACTGCGCGTTTGGAGTCTGCGACCCTTCGCACCACCCCCGGTCGCGGGTTCTGGGCTGTGGATAAGGCCGCTGCGTCGGCGCGCCGCGCAGTGCAACGCTTGAATATGCCCTCAGGTGTCAGTAATTTCTGTCACGACAGAAAGAACAGGCAGGTATCCCATGCCGTTGCCGCCCGTCATCGAAAAAGTCGTGCTCCATTGGGGTGAAATGGGCGCGCGTTGGGGCGTCAACCGCTCCGTCGCGCAGATCCATGCACTGCTTTGGCTCACCGGCCGTCCCATGAACGCGGAAGAGATCGCCGAAACGCTCGGGATCGCCCGCTCCAACGCCTCAACCTCTCTCGAAGAACTCCAGACCTATCGCCTGGTCACGTTGATCCACACGATCGGCGACCGCCGCAATTACTATGAAGCAAAGGGCGACACCTGGGACGTCGTGCAAACGATCGTCGACGAACGCAAGAAACGCGAGATCGACCCGACCCTCGAAGTGCTACGCGCCGCGCGCGACCTCGCCGAAACCGATCCGGCAACCCCACCGGACGTAAAACAGCGCGTCACCGACATGCTGGGCTTCATCGAGCGCATGACCGGCTGGTACGAGCAAATGCGCCGCGTTCCGAAGCCGACCTTGCAACGCTTGATCAAAATGGGCGCTGGCGTCGCCCGCCTCATCGCCTCCAGATAGGAGCTCGTGACCATGGCCTTCGCTCTGACGAAAGTGCTGTGGAGCGGTCCCCGTCCAGTCGCAGACGAGGATCACGACCACAGCGACACGATCGCCCGCATCCTGGGAGCCCGCGCTTGGGGCTCGTTGCCGAAAGCGGTACGCGCACGTTTTTCTCGAACGACTACCGCGATCTACGAAGGCACCGCCACCACGCATCTGACCCTGGCGGGCAGGGCCTTTGCGTGGGCTTTACTCCCTTTCGGTTCGCCGCTTCCGCTCTTCGCGGGTGAAGCGCGCGCAACCGTCCGAGTCGGCGCCAAGCACGGCGGCATGTCATGGTCGCGGGAATACCGCGGCTCGCTGGGCTTGGCGTTCGAAGTGCGTTCGACCAAGCGTCTGTCGGAAGACGGGCGCCTGTTCGAATGCTGCGCGGGCGGATGGACGATGCTGCTGGATGTGTCCGCCGACCATGGCAGCCTCGTCTTCCGCTCGCGCCGTTTCTTTTGGCGAATGGGTGGGGTCAGCATCGAACTCCCGATCTGGCTCACGCCCGGTATCGCCGAAGTCCGCCACACCGATCTGGGTGAAGGCACGTTCCGCTTCACGCTGACGTTCGATCACCCGTGGCTCGGCCGGACCGTGTTTCAAGACGGAGTGTTCGAGGACCCCGTGTCGTGACCCTAACCGCACTTCTCATCCTGGCTGCCCAAACCATCCTCGGCGCGCTCGACAACGTGCTGCACCACGAGATCACCGAGCGCTTGCCGTCGAAACCGTCCGCCCGCCGCGAACTCGCACTACACAGCACGCGCGAAGGGATCTACGCCGTCCTGTTCCTGATCTTCGCATGGGTCGAACCCGGTGGAATCTTCGCCGCCGTCGTCCTGACGCTCCTCGTCGTTGAAGTCGCCGTAACCATCACCGACTTCCTCGAAGAAGACCGCACGCGCCGCCTACCGCCGTTCGAGCGCGTGTTGCACACGGTTCTGGCCGTGCTCTACGGCACGTTCCTCGGGCTGTCGATCCCGTGGCTCGTCGCGCAAACGTTGGAGCCCACAGCCGTAGCATTCACGTCGTACGGCCTACTCTCGTGGTTCTTCACGTTCGCATCTGTCGGCGTTCTAGCGTTCTCGGTCCGCAATGCGATTGCGGTCCACGCGCTAGGCAAACTGGTGCCGCCAAGCACCGCGCCACGATCTGCGAGCGGCCGAACGATCCTCGTCACCGGCGCGACCGGCTTCATTGGCGCGCCGTTGGTCGAACGCCTGCTCGTACGCGGCGACCGCGTGTTGATCCTCGTGCGCGACGCGCGCCAGTCGCGCGCGCAATTCGCCGACCGTGTCACTCATGTCGAACGTCTCGACGCGCTCCCCCGCGAAACCCGCATCGACGCGATCGTCAATCTCGCAGGCGCGCCAGTGATAGGCTTGCCGTGGACGCGCGCGCGCCGCGAACAGCTTTGGCGCTCGCGTATCGATCTCACTGACGGCCTGATCGCATGGATCAAAACGCTCGACCATGCGCCGGCCGTCCTCGTCAACGCCTCGGCGATCGGCTTCTATGGCGACAAAGGCGACGACGTCCTCAGTGAAAACGCGAGGGCAGGGGAGGGCTTCGCGGCCGACCTCTGCCGCATCTGGGAGGACGCCGCGGCGCGTGCAGAGGCGCTGGGTATGCGTGTCGTGAGCCTGCGCATCGGCATGGTGCTCGACGCAAGCGGTGGCGCGCTGCCGATGATGGCGTTGCCCGCGCGCTTCGGCCTTGGGGCAACCGTCGGTTCTGGCCAGCAATGGATGAGCTGGATCGCGCGCGCCGATCTTCTGCGGATGTTGCTGGCCGCGATCGACAATCCGCTCTGGCACGGCGCGATCAATGCGACCGCGCCCGAACCCATCCGCAACGCAGACTTCCAGCGCGCGCTCGCCCGACTATTGAAACGCCGGTTGTTCCTGAGTGCGCCCGCCTGGTTGCTGCGCACGATGCTGGGCGAAATGAGTTCGATCTTTCTATTCTCGCAGCGTGTCGCGCCGGCGAGAGCGCAAGGCCTGGGTTTCGCCTTCGACGTCCACTTCGCTTCCGACGCACTTGCACTCATGTTGGGCCCGCCCCCGGAACCGCTGCCGCGACCGGCTCCCGCACCGCTGCTGCCGGCAAAGCTCGAACAACGCCAACCGTCCCCCATTGCGATGAAGGAAGCGGCCGAGTAACCGGCGTTCACGCGCACGTCATCGTCGAATCCCTGACAATAGGTGTCATCGGTTTGACCAAGCACCCGCCGGTCGCCTACCTCTTGCTCCAATGGTTCCGTGTGGGGGCAATGAACGTGGGTAGTTTGATTCTTCCGCTCATCTCAGCAGCATTCTTGGTAGGCGTCGGCATGTCGATCGCAGAAGAAAGTGACCCGTTCCTTTGGCTCGAAGAGGTCGAGGGCGAGAAAGCACTCACCTGGGTGCGCGCACAGAACGACCGCTCCCTGAAAATCCTCCAAGCCGACACGCGCTACGCGGATTTGGAAGCCAAAGCCCTCGCGATACTCGAGGCGAAAGATCGAATTCCGATGCCGGGCTTCCGCGCCGACAGGGTCACCAATTTCTGGCAGGACGAAACGAATGTACGCGGCCTCCTACGGCGCACGACGCTCGAAGGTTATGCGCGCAAGGACCCGCCCTGGGAAACGGCGCTCGACATCGACGCCCTCGCAAAGGCCGAGAACGGAAACTGGGTCTACAAAGGCGCAACCTGCCTTGAGCCCGAAGAAACACGCTGCCTCATCCAATTGTCGGACGGCGGCAAGGACGCTGTTGAGATCCGCGAATTCGACATGAAGACGAAGTCGTTTGTCGAAAACGGCTTCCGCTTGTCGGCCGGGAAGCAAGACGTTGAGTGGCTGGACATCGACACGCTCTATGTCGGCCGCGATTGGGGTCCGGGTACAATGACGGAGTCCGGCTACCCGTTCGTCTCCAAAATCTGGAAGCGCGGCACGAAAATCGAGGACGCGGTCGAAGTGTATCGCGGCACCGCGAAAGACGTAGCTGCCGGCGCCGGCGTGTGGCGCGACGCCGACGGCGCGGTGCAGGCCGTTAACTTTGCGCGCTATCCATCGTTCTTCGAGAGGGAATACTACCTTTCGACAGACAAGGGCCCGCAACGCCTGCCGTTTCCATTGAAGTCGTCCGTGCAAGCGTTGGTGTCGGGCCAGCTTGTGCTCACGCTCGAAGACGATTGGACGTGGCAGGGCACGGCGATGCAAAAAGGCGCGTTGGTCGCCTTCGCTTTGGCCGACCTGAAGCGCGACGCGTCGACGGCGAAAGCCACCGTCATCTATCAACCGGGTCCGCGCGAGTCGATCGAGCAGGTTGCGAACTCGCGTAACCGGCTGCTCGTCGCCGTCTACGAAAACGTAAAGGGCGCGCTCTATTCCTATGCCTTCGCGAATGGCATCTGGGCGCGCACGAAGCTGAACCTACCCGCAAACGCCTCGATCGGCGTCGTTGCGGCCCGCAATCTCGACGACAAAATCTTCGTAAATGTTGCGGGGTTCCTCGAACCGGACGGTCTCTACTTCGGCGACGCGTCAGGTGGCGCGTTCACAAGGGAGAAGTCCCTGCCGCCACGCTTCGATGCGTCTGGCATGCAAGTTGATCAGTTCGAAGCGACCTCGAAAGACGGCACGAAAGTCCCGTACTTCGTCGTGCACAAAAAGGGCATCAAGCACGACGGCGCCAACCCGACGCTGCTCTACGCCTACGGCGGCTTCCAAGTGTCGATGACGCCCAGCTACTCAGCTACCGTCGGCAAGCTCTGGGTCGAACGCGGCGGCGTCTACGTGCTCGCGAACATCCGTGGCGGTGGTGAGTTCGGCCCCGCCTGGCACCAGGCGGGTCTGAAGACAAAGCGCCAAGTCATCTACGACGACTTCGCCGCCGTCGCCGAAGACCTGATCGCACGCAAGATCACGACCTCGCGCCGCCTCGGTATCGAAGGCGGTTCGAACGGCGGCTTGCTGATGGGTGTCGAACTCACGCAGCGTCCGGAGCTCTGGAACGCTGTCGTGGTACAGGTCCCGCTGCTCGACATGCTGCGCTACGACAAGCTGCTCGCCGGCGCGTCGTGGGTCGGCGAATACGGTGATCCCGCGGACGCGACAGAAGGTGCGTTCTTGCGCAAAATCTCGCCCTACCAAAATCTGAAACAGGGCACGAAGTACCCCGAACCGTTCTTCGTCACCTCGACGAAGGACGATCGCGTCCATCCCGGCCACGCCCGCAAGATGGCGGCGAGGATGGAAGCGATGGGCTTGCCCTTCCTCTATTACGAGAACATCGACGGCGGCCATGCCGCGGCCTCGAACCAACGCGAGCGCGCCAAGCGCATCGCGCTGGAGTTCACCTATCTCAGCCGCAAGCTGATGGACTGACCGCCCGGACTTGATCATGCGCGGCAGAATGTGTCTCTGTCGCGCATGACTCGGGCCAACCCCGCATGCTGAATACGCTGGAACTGAAACGCACGCCCTTTCACGAGCGGACGTCGCGCTTAAGCCTTGCGCAGAACTGGCGCCGCTGGGCCGGACACATCGTCGTCGGCTCTTATGAGCTCTCGCTCGATCACGAATATTGGGCGATCCGCGATGGCGCCGCCTTGATCGACGTCTCGCCGCTGATGAAATACGTGATCGAGGGGCCGGATGCGGCGCGGCTGCTTCACAAGGTGACCACGCGCGACATCCACAAGCTAGCCGTGGGGCAGGTCTACTATACCGGTTGGTGCGACGAGGACGGCAAGCTCATCGACGACGGTACGGTCGCAAGGCTCGCCGATCGGACGTTCCGGATGACGGCCGCCGAACCGTCGCTGCGCTGGCTAGCGATGAACGCGGTCGGCATGGACGTTCAGATCAGCGAAGTCACCGACCAGATGGCTGCGCTCAGCCTGCAGGGGCCGAAGTCGCGCGCCGTGCTGAACCGGTGCTGCAAAGACTCTCTCGATCAGCTCAAATACTTCCGCCTGATGCAAACCAGCATCGGCAATGTACCGGTTAGCGTTTCGCGCACGGGTTACACGGGTGACCTGGGGTTCGAGATTTGGATGGACCG
>JANNEL010000360.1:0-4305 GCA_031378595.1 Alphaproteobacteria bacterium | reverse complement strand
GACCGCGACCGTGCCGGGCATCGTCTCGGGCCTGGCGGTGAAAGCGGTCAACGCTGTCGTGAAGCCCGGCGAGACCTTGATGGAAATCGTGCCGACCGCCGAACCGATGGTCGTCATCGCGGAAGTGAAGCCACAAGACATCGGCCAAGTTCACATCGGGCAACGCGCGGACGTGCGCGTGTCGGCGTTCGACTATGCGACGTTCGGGACGTTGATCGGAAAGGTGGACCGCATTTCCGCCACGACGTTCGCGGACCAGAACGGGCGTCAGTTCTATAAAATTCGTGTGCGACTCACGCGGGACTATTTCGGTCAAGACCGCACGAAGGGCCGCATCATCCCGGGTATGGACGTCGAAGTGGACGTGAAGACGGGCGCGCGGTCGATCCTGGCTTACCTGCTGAAGCCGGTGACGCGGACTTGGGACACGGCTCTAAAAGAGCCCTGAGACCGGACGCTGGCGTTTGCACTGCCCAGCCAGAGCGACGGCTTTGGCGATAGAATCGCGGCGCCGTTCCGCCGGGTCGCCCTGCCGCATTTGCAATCACCTGCGCGCGCTTGGGTCCCGTTCCCCCGGGTCGCGGGGCCATTTTACCAACCCTCCCGCTTGATACTCGGGGCAGAAAGGCTCGGATGGGCGCGTAAAGCAACTCGGGGACGCAGTGGTGAACGGTCTGCACCTTGTAGGACCCCGTGGCGCGCGAACACTGTCCCGGCACGAATTTAGCTCACTGGCACAAATGTCTGGTCGGTGGCCAAGGCTGGCGTTAGCGTGCCGGCACAAATGCCCCAAATAGGGGCACGGGGTGGGTTAATCGTGATGAAGCAGTGGCGCCTCGCGACACGACTCTTGTCGTGTGTTTCGATTCTTGCGCTCGGCAGCGCCATGGCCGGTGGCGTGTCCGCCGACGATGGCGGCTGCCTGAAGTTGACCAATCCCACGACCATCAGCTCGAACAAAAAATGCGTTCGGGTCGAGAAGACGGTATCCGGCGACGTCGTCAACAACGCGACGATCGGAAAGGGCAACAACGGCAACGGTCAAGGCGACGGCAACGCGGAACGCACCGATCCGGGCTTCATCATCCGCCACGACGGTCTGATCGACGGCAAGCTCATCAACAACGGGACGATCGCTGGCGGCTCGGCAGGCTCGGGCGCACTGACGCTCGGCGATGATGCCGACGTGACGGGCGGCATCTTCAACAACGGCACGATCGCTTCGAAGCGCGGCAGCGGCATCAGCCTGGGTTACGTCGAATACGACGAACACGATGTCGACATCGAGGCTGCGACGCTGACCGGCGACATCGTCAATGCGGGTCTCATCAGTGGCGAAGACTACGGCATCGTCGCGCGACATGGCACGATGTCGGGCACGCTGATCAATCAACCGACCGGTGTGATCAACGGCGACGTCGTCGGCCTCTACATTCCAAGTTCGTTTACGTCGTGGACCGGCGGCATCCAAAATAACGGCGTCATCAGCGGCGGGTTTGCCGGGATCTTGATCGGCGACTTCGGCCTGCCTGCCGACACCTATGGCGGTGAAGGCGGCGAGGGTGGAGAGCACGGCGAGGGATATTCGCAGGCTTCCAACGCAGGCGTTATCTTTTCAGGCGGCATTTTCAATTACACCGGCGGGACGATTGTCAGCGAATACGGCCCGTCGATCGGCATCGGCGGCTTGAGCTTCAGCGGCGGCGTCTACAACGATGGGCTGATTACGCAGAACCTCGGCGAGGGCGAAGCATATGGCCTCACGACCTCGCCTTATCGCGGCGTTGGCATTGTCTTCACGGCACCGACGGTCGAGGGCGGGCTGACCAATGGCGAGAACGGTCAGATCTACGGTCTCGTAGGGCCCGCGGTCTGGATTACGGACCAGACGCAAAGCTTTAGCGGCGGCATCAACAATCTCGGTCTTATCTCCGGCGCGGTCGACGGCATCCGTATCCAGAGCCAGACGTTTGCAGGCGGTCTCGTCAATGGACCTTCGGGTGTGATCGCGGGCGCCGACGGCGACGGCGTGTTTGCGACGTCGGCGTGGACAGGCGGCGTCTTGAACGATGGCTTGATCACGGGTGCGAACAACGGCTTCACCTACGACGGCACCACATTCGCCGGCGGCTTCACGAATAACGGCATCATCACCGGCGGGGCCAGCGCGGTCGCGATGTCGGGGCAGAGCTTCGAGGGCGGCTTCGCGAATTCGAATACGCTTGCCGGCGGATCGAACGGCGTTGCGCTGTCGTTCGCGACGATCGCGGGTGGCTTCACGAATTCGGGTGCCATTTCGGGCGAGCTGGGAAATGGAGTTTCGATCAACGTCGGCGATTGGGGTGCCGCGGATGCGCGCGCCGACATCGTCAACACGTCGGACGGCATCATCACGGGCGGCGTGACCGGGTTTTATCTGAACGCCACGAATGTCTATGGCGACTTCTTGAACGACGGTGCGATCAGCGGCGACGGTGACGACACCGGCGTGCATCTGATCGCCACTGCGTTCAACGGCGATTTCACGAACGGCGGTCAGATCGAAAGCGCAGTCAATGCGCTGCGCCTCGACTTCGGGACGTTCGACGGATCGTTTGCGAACTCTGGCCGGATCGCGGGTGGTGCGAACGGTGCGATCTTCGCGCTTGGTTCGATGACCGGCGACTTCACGAACGAGGGCGAGATCGCCGGCACAAGCGGCGACGGCGTTTCGATCGCGGTCGAGACGTGGGGCAGCGAAGAAGAAATTGCCGCGATCTTGAACACGGTCGACGGCGTAATCTCCGGCGGCCAAACCGGGTTCGCGCTTGAGGGCGACACGATCTTCGCTTCGGTGACGAACGATGGCGCGATTTCCGGCGGCGTAAACGGCGCCGTGTTCGAAGTCGCCAATTTCTACGCTCCCTTCGCGAACACCGGCACGATTTCCGGCGGCTCGAACGGGCTTGTGATGCTGCTTGGCGACGCCAACGGCGGCTTCACGAACTCTGGCGAAATCGCGGGCGACAGCGGCACCGGCGTTTCGATCGAGGCGACGAACTGGGGCACGGAAGCGTCGCGCGCCGACATCGTCAACGCGCAAGGCGGCGTGATCGCGGGTGGAGATACCGGCTTCTATTTGAAAGCCCAGAACGTTTACGGCGACTTCCTGAACGACGGGTCGATCAGCGGTAACGGTCAAGACACCAGCGTGCACCTGACTGCCGAGTTGTTCAACGGCAACTTCACGAACAACGGTACGATCGACAGCGCCTACAACGCGTTGCGTTTGGACTTCGAGACATTCGACGGTTCGTTCTCGAACACCGGCACGATTGCGGGCGGCTCGAACGGTGCGATTTTCGCGCTGAGCACAATGACGGGTTCGTTCACGAACGCGGGCGTCATCTCCGGCGATTACGCGAACGGCGTGACGATCGATGTCACCGATTGGGGCGCTGCGGACGCGCGGGCCGATATCGTGAACACGTCGAGCGGCGTGATCACCGGCGGCGCGACTGGGTTCTCTTTGAACGCCGGCAACGTGTACGGCGATTTCCTGAACGACGGCGCGATCAGCGGCAACGGTCCAGACACCGGCGTTCATCTGACCGCCGACCTGTTCAACGGCAACTTCACGAACAACGGTACGATCGACAGCGCCTCAACGCGCTCCGTCTCGACTTCGGGACGTTCGATGGTTCGTTCTCGAATACCGGCACGATCGCCGGCGGGTCGAACGGCGCTATTCTGGCGCTGGGTACGATGACGGGCGGCTTTACGAACTCAGGATCGATCGGCGGCGAGAGCGGCGCCGGCGTTTCCATTGCGGTTGGAACCTGGGGCAGCGCAGAAGATATCGCGGCGATCCTGAACACGGCCGACGGCGTGATTACCGGCGGCGCGGACGGGTTTGAGCTCACGGCCGATGCGCTGTTTGCGTCCGTCACGAACGACGGATCGATCTCGGGCGGCGTGAACGGCGTCGTTATGGTGTTGGGCAGCGCGCAAGGCGGCTTTACCAACACGGGGAACATCGCCGGCGCAGACGACAACGGTGTGTCGATCACGGCGTCGAATTGGGGCGCAGCGGATGCGCGGAGCGACATCGTCAACACGTCGAGCGGCGTGATCGGCGGCGGCGTCACTGGTTTCCTTGTGAATGCCGGCAACGTCTATGGCGATTTCCTGAACGATGGGTCGATTGGTGGAGCCGAAGACTCCGGCGTCCATCTGATCGCCGACTTGTTCGACGGCAATTTCACGAACAACAATCAAATCGACAGCACCAACAATGCGGTGCATCTCGCGTTCGGAACGTTTAAT
>JANNEL010000351.1:0-3362 GCA_031378595.1 Alphaproteobacteria bacterium | reverse complement strand
CGATATCCGCGGCCGCTCGGCGAACCGCAATTGTTACGACGCCGACCCCGACGGAATTTGGTGGGGCGCGGTGGCCGGCTCACCCGAAGCCGGCACGTCGCAAGGCCAATGGCTCGACGCTTATGAACCGCGCGAAGGTGGCGAGATCCGCATGAGCGTCAACTGGGACGGCGCGCGTGTCAGCTACGGCGGCGCGATCAAGCGGTTCGAACCCAGCCGTGAACTCACGTTCGAAAACGATTGGATTCCGAACCGCGGTTGGAAGTCGCCGACCTATGTCACGCTGCGCCTGACGCCGGCGCTCGGCGGCACGCTGGTCGAACTCTTCCACCACGGCTTCGAACGCACCGGCGGTGACACCGCCACCGAACACGCGGGCTACGAACAAGGCTGGGGCATGACGCAGTTGATGGCGCTAAAAGAAATCGCTGAGAATTGATCTTGCTCGTTCGTCAGCCTTGATCTGCCTCAAGGCGAACCATAACCGCACGACGCATAATGCATCCGTTCGCAAAAGGAACAAAGGAACAATGTCATGATGCACGCATACGGATGGGGCATGGGTTGGGGTATGGGCTTGTTCGGCCTCTTGGTGCTGGTCGCCCTGGCGCTCGCGATCGCGGCGTTGGCGAAGTATCTCGGCACATCGTCGAAGCCCTGAGCCTACCCCCGAAACTTCCGGTTCAACTTCCGCATGCCGCCGATCCAGCGATTGTAGTCGCCTGTCTTGCGGCGCATGTATTCCAACACTTCCGCGTGCGGCAGGATCAAGAAATCTTCCGCCTCGATCGCGCGCACGCAAGCCTCGGCCACCGCATCGGGTTCCATCAAGCCAGCGAACGAGGCGACGCCGTCGGGATTGCCGGCCGTCATCGCTGTCCGCACCGCTTGCGGACAGAGCACGGAAACCTTGATGCCGTGATCGCCGTGCGTGATCGCCAGCCACTCGGCCAAACCCACCGCCGCGTGCTTCGTCACCGCATAAGGCGCTGAGCCGATCTGCGACAGCAATCCCGCGGCTGAGGCCGTGTTCAACAAATATCCACCGCCGCGCGCGACCATCCGTGGCACCAGATGCCGCGCCGCCCACACATGCGCCATCACGTTGATGTCCCAAATCTTCTGCCAATCGGCGTTGGAAGCTTCAGCCCCACCGCGCACGCCGATGCCCGCATTCGAACAAAAGAGATCGATCGGCCCGTGGTCGGCCTCGACCGTTTCGATCAAAGCCTGAATGTCGCTCTCCGTCGCGACATTCGTTTCGAACCCCACGCCGCTGACTTCTTCGGCAACAGATTTGGCCCCGGCGCCGTTCAAATCGGAGCAAACGACAAGCCGCGCCCCCTCGCGATGAAACCGTTGCGCCATCGCCCGCCCAATCCCGCTCGCCGCCCCGGTCACGACGATGATTTTGTCCTTGAGTTGCATGCACCGATCCTCAGTTTGGCGACCGCAAAGAGATTATCGCCTTTGAGCCGTGAGAACGAGAGGATTGAAACGCCAAGCACGCCAAGCCGCTCGCGGGCGCTCGCAAACACCGGGCGCGTTGCGCGCAAAAGAAACAGATGTTTCACGCAAAGCCGCGAAGGCGCGAAGAGAAGGCACCAAAAAGGCCCCGCTCGGCGCGAAGCGCCTTCTGCGGCTGCGCGCCTGCGGCGCGCGAGTGATGCCTCAGGTTTGCGGCTTCTCTTCGCGCCTTCGCGGCTTTGCGTGAAACATCCTTCACAGCACCTACGCGGCACCGGGATCGGCCACTACCATGAGCAGCTTGGCGTGCTTGGGCGTTTCAATCTACTTCCGTAAGATCTTCTCCATCGACTTCCCCTTGGCGAGTTCGTCGATCAGTTTGTCCAAGTAGCGGATTTCCCGCATCGTCGGCTCCGCGATGTCTTCAACGCGCACGCCGCAAACCACGCCCGTGATCGAAGACCGTGCCGGGTTGAGTTTGGGAGCCGCGGCGAAAAAGGTCTCGAAGTCGGTGTTCTTCGCGCACTGCGCCTCAAGCCCCTTCTGACTATATCCCGTCAGCCACCGAATGACCTTATCGACCTCTTCTTTCGTGCGCCCTTTCTTCTCTGCCTTGGCGACGTACAGCGGATAAACGCTGGCGAAGCTGATGGAATAGATTCGATGCTTTGTCGCGGTATTCTTCATGAGCTAGCTGCCCGCCTTCGCCTTCGACTCGTTCGCCGCGTGGCCGAAGATGCCTTTCGCCATCAACGACGTCTCGCCGTCCCGCCGTTTCTGAAACACCTCCGCGCGCAACGCATGCGCGTGCGCGTTCTTGGGCTCGGCCAGCACCGCAAGCTCCGCCAAATGACACGCAAGCCGCAGGTCGCTTTCGCACAGCGCCAACGCCCGCGCCGCAAGTTTGCCCGCGCCACCCGCGAGCGATGCGATCTCGCGCGCCAACGCGTCGTCCTTTGCGGGCTTCAGGTTCGCCGGGTTCCCGTCATACCAGCCGCCATACATGCGCCAGATGTTGCGCACCACGAACTCGGGCTCGTCGTACATCGGCTTCAGATACGGCTTCTCCAACACGGCTGGGTCGATCTTCACGGTGTGAACGATGTCGTTGAGCCGCGCGCCCTCGTTCATCAACGCCAACGTCTCGCGTACGAGATGCTCGAGCGCATCGGCAACCTCACCCAGCACCGTGCGAATGCGCGCGGCGCCGCCAATCGGAAGCCCGTGCGCCGGCAAGAACAGCTCGGCCCCTTTGCCCGCCATCTCGCGGATCGCCGCCGCCCATTCGCGCGGATAGCGCTGCACTTTCTGCGGATTGCCCGCATTCGGAAAGTTCCAGATGAAAAAGTCGCCGGCACAAATCGCCTTGTGCTTCGGAATCCAGGCCCACGTGTGATCGTCCGTCTCGCCCTTCGCGTGATTGAGCTCGATGTCGAGCCCGCCGGGTGAAATCTTCATCGTGTCGCTATAGACGGTATCCGGCTTCGGCGTCGTCACCGGCAGAAACCGCGAAGCCCCCGCGATTTCGTACCCGCGCTTGCGAAACTGTCCGAACTGCCGCTCGTTGATGATCTTGTTGTAGCCGTCGGTCAGGTTATAGCGGTCGAACCGCTTCGGCACGTTCTCGTGCCCCACGATGCAGGGCCGCGCATGCCCGCACGTCGCCGCATCAGGCACGAACGCACCGCACCCGCCCACGTGAGCGACGTGACCGTGCGTCTCGACGATCGTATTGAACCGGGCAGGGCGCCACTGCCGCACCGCGTCGACCACCTTCGCCCCGCCGCCCTCGTTCGACGTATCGAACGCAACCAGCCCATCGTCGGTCTCGAACAGAACGCAGTGCGAAAATGCCTCCACCATCGCAACCCCGTCGCCGATCTCCGACAACTGAT
>JANNEL010000341.1:0-2178 GCA_031378595.1 Alphaproteobacteria bacterium | reverse complement strand
CGCGCAAGCGGTTTCGCGCCGCGTTTTCGCGGAAGTTGCGAGCTCGCGCGAACTCGCGGGCATGGCGCTTGTGGTCGTGGGCGTTGGGGTGTTGCTTCTCGCGCAGTAATGATTGTTTCACGGCAGGTTTCGTGAATGAGGGGCCTCGTAAAACGCGTTTGCGCTCCTACCTAATCCCTACTGCAACCCAACCAAGAGAGGTCTTCCATGCCTAAGCTGTATTATTCACCTGGCGCCTGTTCGCTGTCACCGCACATCGCGCTTCGCGAAGCGGGACTTTCGTTCGAGCTCGAACAAGTGAACCTGAAAGACAAGACGACGAAGTCAGGCGAGGATTTTTCGAAGGTCAATCCGAAGGGCTATGTGCCTGCGCTGAAGCTCGACGATGGGTATGTGCACACCGAAGGGCCGGCGATCGTGCAGTGGATCGCCGACCAGAAGCCCGGCACGCACTTGGCGCCGGCGAATGGGACATCGGAGCGTTACAAGCTGCAGGAGTGGCTGAGCTTCATCGGTACCGAGTTGCACAAGAACTTCGGGCCATTTTTCAATCCGGCGACGCCGGACGCAACCAAGGCGATCCTCGCCCAAACCCTGGCCAAGCGCTATGCGTGGGTGGATGAGCAGCTGGAGGGCAAGGACTATGTCACCGGCTCGCAGTTCACGGTCGCCGACGCCTATCTCTTCACGATCACGAATTGGGGTCAGTTCGTGAAGTTCGACCTCAAGGACTATCCGAACGTGCGTGCGTTCCAGGCGCGCGTTGCGGCGCGGCCGAAGGTGCAAGAGGCGCTGAAGGCCGAAGGTCTGATCTAACCAGTGCGGCGGTCAGGGGGTGAGCGCGGCGGAAAGTTGCGCCACCAACTGGCCGCCGAACCACGACAGAATGGGAATGATCACGAGCGTCGCGATGCGCGCGAATACTGCGAAGCCGCCCGGCCAGTCGGGTACACGCGCGATCTCGTTTTTCACAGTCAGCATGGCGCTTAGCGCCGGGATGCCGACCGCTTCCGTTAACTGGCCGCCGGCATAGGCACGGCGCCAGAGTTCGCGAGCGTAGATCTGCAGGTCGTGCGTAGCGGCTGCCTTCGCTGCCCTGATCGCGCGCCTCGCGCCCCACATCGCGCCGATCACGGCACCGACCGTGAGGACGACGCCCAGCACCAGCAAGGCGGCACTCGCATACATTGCGTCTGGCTGCGAGACGGAAGGGCCCGCCAGCGCGATCAGGACAACTAGGAACAACGCCACGTGGCGCGCGTAACGTGCGACCGGCTCTATCGGCGTTAGGTCGAACAGGTCGACGTACAGCTGTGTGCTCGTCGCGGCGCGAAAGCGGTGATGCAGCAGTGCGACGTAGGTGATGCTCGACCCCATCAGACCAAACGTCAACGCCAGGCGCACGTACATCCAGATCGTCTGTACCGCGACGCTCCAGCCTTCGCCGGGAATCGCGCGACGCAAAAGGTCGCCGTAGACCGTCGCCAAGATGATCGCCCAGAAACAACCAAAGCCGAACCGCCAGACGAGAAATGCATCGACCAACCCGGCGCGCGTTTGCGCAAACTCAGCGCCGTCTGCGGCAAGCGCCGGTCGCAGGTCATCGTAAGTGCGAACGCACTGGGTGCCGATCAACGTCGGCAGAACGATGTTGTAGGCGATGAAGCCTAAGAGCAGGACTTCGATTGCGGTAGAGCCTGCGCCGAGGAAAAGCTGCTCGCCGATGAAGACGCCGTTGGCGACGCCGGCGATGTTGAGCACGGCGAGGTGCACGAGGGTCAGGATTGCGAAGATTGCCCAGGCAGCGGGAAGCGGCTGTTGCTCGATCCAGATCAGCGCGCGGTCGAAGATACTGTCGGGCTCTGCGATGTCGGCAGCGAACGCGTCCGGCGCCGGCAGCGCAAGCGGTGCTTGCGGCTGCGCGACGTTGTCCGACGATCTGATTTCCGGCTCGTTCATTTGCCCCACGACCCGCCGCGAATTGTGCGACGGCATCCCCCGGGGCATTGTCACGTGGGGCAGCGGACATGTCATCCCGCGATGCGGGCGCATGGTTAGCCGCGTTTACCTCGTTAGTACGAGAACTCCGAGAAAATCTTCGTCACGTCGCGGCCCCAAGGGCCGTGGAAACGTTCGAGGAGGTCGTCCGCGCGGGTCTTGCCGCTTTCGACGATTTGA
>JANNEL010000332.1:0-21906 GCA_031378595.1 Alphaproteobacteria bacterium | reverse complement strand
GTTGGATCCGTGCCATGCGCGGACATGTCGAGGCTAACGATGATGTGAAGTACAAAGAGGGCGACAAAAGCCGTTTCTGGGTGAAGGCGCAAACGACGGACAAGTTGGTGATGTTTTCGACCAACGGGCGGTTCTTCACGTTGGAGTGCAAGGACCTACCAGGCGGGCGCGGGCATGGCGAGCCTGTCAGGCTCATGTGCGATCTCGAGAACGATCAGGACATCGTCGCACTGTTCGTGCATGAGCCGGAGCGAAAGCTCTTGATCGTATCCAGCTCCGGGCGCGGGTTTATCGTGCCGGAGGACGAGGTGATCGCTCAGAAGAAGGGCGGCAAGCAGGTGATGAACGTCGATCCCCTGGAAGAGGCAAAGGTCTGTGTCCCGGCGGTTGGCGATCACGCGGCCTTCATCGGCGAGAACCGAAAAATGGTCGTCTTCAAGCTGGACGAAGTGCCCGAGATGGCGAAGGGCAAGGGCGTTACACTGCAGAAGTACAAGGACGGCGGACTGATCGACGCGACGACGTTCGTCTACGCGGATGGCCTGCGCGACTACAACGGACGCACTTGGGAAAAGCCGGATCTGAAAGATTACATCGGTGGCCGAGCGCAAGCCGGACGACTGGTGCCAAAGGGGTGGCCGAAGAACGGCAAGTTTGCGCCTGGGTTTTAAGGTGACGGCCCAGCGCCGCTGGGTAGCCGGGCCGTCGCATGCTCAGGGTGCGTATTTGAACGAAAGCGAGACGCGCGCGCGATAGGCGACGACTTTGCCTTTGTCGTCGAGACGCATGTCCAGCTTCGTGACTTCGGCGATGCGCAGATCGCGGAGCGAGTGGGACGCGAGTTCAACCGCGCTCTTAGCCGCATCTTCCCATGAGACGCGACTGGTGCCGATGACTTCGGTGACGCGATAGACGCCGGTGTCACCCGTTGATTTCTTCGCCATGAATTTCCTCCTGTTTTCGCGGGGCGTGCAGGCCGCGTTGGGCCTGCCCCGCCAGGAGCATAAGCGCAATTGGCCTCCCCCCCGCAAGGGCCAGCAAGTGGGAGGCGAGACTTAGCGCGTGAGGCCGCGGGTGGAGACGATCGTGATCGTGTAGCCCGCGATGACGTCGATCAGCTGCATCAGCGCCAGCAGGAAGAACGTCGAGTTCGTGAAGGCCGGGAACGAGATAAATTGGATCACGTAAACCAGCAGCGTCATCACGGCGATGCCGTGGTTGACGAGGCTGAGCATCGGCGAACCGACCGACTTCAAGACTTCGATGAAGAGCAGGCCCATCGCCGCGCCCAGGATGACGTCGGACTGGGTCATGGACCAGACGGCGCCGGAGAACATCGTGATCTGGAACGCCGTACTGCTGAGCCATGTGGAGACCGCGGCCACGTTCATGCCGTGCACGGCGAAGATCATGAAATTGATGTAGAGCGCTGGAAGCAACAACAACGGAAAGACGTCGAATGTGGGCGACGACGAGTTGAGGCGGACGCGACGCTCGCGATAGCGCGACATGGAAACCCCCTAACAGGCACTGGTGATTCGCGGATTATAGTGCGGTTTGGCGCCGTTCAACGCCCGGTCCCACACGCGTGCCGACGGCGCCGATCTAAGGTCTGAGAAAAGGTTGCCGCGCTAACGCTCTGAAAGACAATGAGGGCGTGCTGGAGCCAAGGATTACGGGCCGCAGTGTCTTGTTGCAGCGACGCTTCATACGCGCGTCGCACGTTACGCCGACTTGTACTTCTTCTTCATCGACGCGACCGAAAGCGTGACCAGCTTCTTCAGAGTTGGCAGGTCGATGTCCGATAAGCGTTTGATGTAGAGGCACGATGCTCCGTTTGAGTGCTTGCCGAGTTTCGCGAGCAAATCTGCGTACTCGGTAAATCCGGCCATGATGTAGATCGTCAGATTCTGTTTGCGGGGGCTTAAGCCCACGATCGGCCAGTCGCCCTCACGGCCGTTTGCGTATTTGTAACGATAGCTGCCGAAGCCGATGATGCTTGTGCCCCACATGACAGGTTCCGATTTTGTCGCAGCGCGCATGACCTCGATGACGGCGGCGGCATCTTCGCGCTTTTGTGCATCCGTCACAGTTTTCAGAAACGTGGCGACGCTCTGTTTCGTCGGTTTTGTTGTGGGTTTTGCCACAGACCTGCTCTCCCCATGCGGCGATGTTGCCACGCGCGGCAAATTGAGTGGCGCCGCATCTTCGGATACTCGATGAAGCCGAAACCATGCAATCGGGGCTTAAAAGCGGTGCAGGGCGATACCACTATCCCGCGCACCAAGCGCTCGGCGCAAAGCCTGCGCTTCGAGCAGGCGGTGCGGTCGTCCGTACCCGGCGTCATGCCGCGGCTTTCCGACGTCGACTATAGAACAATTCGCGATCTTGTTCCCTGGCTTGCCATCGTCGATCCGGATAGGGCGGCGCTATCATTGAAGTTCGCACGTGCGGGTGCCGGCATTGCAAAGCTGGTCGGAAGCGAGGCCGTGGGGTTCGACTATCTCGATCTGGTCGACCCCGCGATCAAGGGCGATGCATTCGACAGCACCTTCGTGATGTTGTCGCGGCCGTGTGGCTTGTGGCAAATCACGCCGGCCTTGATGGACGACGGCTCGACGATCAAGGTCGAGTACACGGGCTTTCCTGTGTTCGACGAGGGGCGAGGACGAGGGCAGGTCATCTTTTTGATCGTGCACGCGATCTTGGACGTGGGCAAATCCCCGGGCATTCGCGCGGTTCAGCACGCGACCGAATGGCATTGGATCGAGCTGCGGAGTTCCTAATTGCCCGTCACGGGTTGCGGCTTTGTCGCGCGTAGCGCGGCGATGAGTGCGCATCCGAGCAGAGCTGCCGCAACGAAGAAGGGGGCGCCGAGGACCGGCAGTCCGTCGGCGACCGCATCCTTTGTCTCGATCGCGAGCGCGAAGACGTTGGTGTAGAGCGGCGGCGAGATGATCGAGGCAATGCCCATCAAGGCGGCCAACGCGCCTTGCAGCTGGCCTTGCTGGCTTGAATCGACGCGCTGGGTCATCACGGTTTGCGCAGCTGGTGTGTAGAAACCCCAGAGGGCTGCGATCGGGATTGCGATCCAAACCGAAACGTCCGTTGGGCCGACCGCGTAGATCAAGAAGCCGGCGATGCCGCACGTGAGGCCGGCGATCATCGACCGGCGCGGGCCGAGCGCCTTGACCACGGGTCCAATGAGGCCCGCTTGCACGACAATGCTGGCCACGCCGGTTGCAGCGAGCGCCAAGCCGTTCGTCGCTTGCGTCCAACCGTAGCGGTACATTGTGAACCAGATGAACACGGCCGGATAGACGTTGTGCGCGACAGCATAGAAGAAGTGGGCGGCGCCTAGTCCGGCGAGCTGAGCGTTCGATCCGAGCAAGCGTAGCGAGGCGATGAAATGGGCGTTCGCAAACGTGAAATGCTTTGTGCGCCGCTCCGGCGGCAGCGACTCGGGTAGGACGAAGAAACCAAAGAGCGCGTTCAGCAGCGTCAGACCCGCTGCAACCCAAAACGGAAGTCGTGGATCGAATGAGCCGGCAACGCCGCCGAGTGCCGGACCGATGACGAAACCGATGCCGAACGCCGCGCCCATAAGACCGAAGGCTCGCGGCCGTTTTTCGGGCGGCGTCGTGTCGGCAATGTAGGCGTTTGCCGTGCTGAAGCTTGCCGCGGTCGCGCCCGAGATCGCGCGTGCGATGAAGAGCCAGATCACGCTGGGTGCGAGCGCAGTCAGCACGTAGTCGAGGCCAAGACCCGTCATCGAGATCAGCAAAACGGGCCTGCGGCCGAAGCGGTCCGACAGCGCGCCTTGGATGGGTGTCACAAGGAACTGCGCGATCGCCCAGGTGAGCGATATCCATCCGCCCATCCGTACGGCGCCGGCCTGCGTCGTGTCGGAGAGTTGTTCGATGAGCTTGGGCAGCACGGGAATGACGACGCCCATCGACAAGACGTCGAGCATCAACACGACAAAGATAAAAGTGACAGCAGCGCGGCTTGGCCCGCTGGCCGTGTCCTCAACAGTTCGGTCCTGCATGACTTGGAGCTTTAGCCGCTTCGCGAATTCCTGTCGCCGTTCGACGGGCTCGAAAACGCGCCCGGGTATGTGACGTTCCAGCGCATGTTGCCAAGCGCGCCGGGGGTCAGTTCAAGCGCCATGAAGGCTTCGCCGGCATAGGGTGAATCCAGGAGCTTTGCGAGCAAGCTCGAGAAGCCGAAGCGGCGGTAGTAGTTCGGGTGGCCCAAAACCACGACCACGTCTTCCAGCGTTGCGCGAAGTTCGCCCACAGCAAGCCGTGTGAGAGCTTGTCCGATCCCCGAGCGCTGACAGGCAGGTGCGACGGCCAATGGCGCAAGGGCGGTGGCGCGAAGGCTGGTGCCGTGCTTCTGCATTTGCAGTCTTGAAAACGCTATGTGACCCACGATCTGTGACGGCGTGACGGCGACGAACTCGCAGACCATGTCGCCATTGCGACGGAGCGTCTCGATGTGTTTGACCTCGCCGCCGGGTCCGAATGCGGCGCCGACTACCGACGCTACGCCAGCGGTGTCAGGGTCCGCGAACGGCCGGATCTCGAAATTGATCATCGCTTTCGTAGCAGTTTGAGCGCATCGGCGACGATCTTGGCGTGGTCGAAGGCGAGCCGCTTCGAACGCCAGTCCGCGACGAATTCGGCCGCCGCGGCGTCGTCGGCGGCCTTGGGCGTTGCAGGGTGGACCTTCATCAGGAACGCAATCGAGATCACGGCGCCGCGCGGGTCGCGGCCCGCTTGAGAATAAATGCCCACCAGGCGCTGTGATTTCACTGTGACACCCGTTTCTTCTTTGAGCTCGCGTTGCGCCGCCGCCTCTACGGTTTCGCCGAGCTCCACGAAGCCGCCCGGCAACGCATAGTGACCTTTGAACGGCGCTCCCTTGCGCTTGATCAGCAACAGGCGGCCTGCGCCGTCGAACACGACAGCATCGACGGTGAGCTTAGGTTGGTTCATCGCGTGACGGAAGTGTCAGGTGGTGCGGTTAAGGCGGCGTTTACCGTGACGGAGCACAGTTTAACGATCGGTTGCGAATTACGCGCGCGACTCTTTATCCGCACACGGATCATCGCTATAGGAAGGATAGTATCTCTTTGAACGAGCAAGTGAATTTCGCGCGTGAGGGGAATATGCTGGCGTACGAGGAGCTGAAGGGCGCGACCGGCCGGCAAATCTATTTCCGGCCGAAGCGCTATGAAGCGGCGGAGCTGTTCTCCGGCGCGCCGCCGAAGGTCTATGTGAAGTCGGCAGCGTTTCGGCTCGGCGACATCAGCCTGACCGGCATCAGCGTCAATGCCAATCAAACGGTCGAGGTTTCCGTCGAGACCGGCGAGATCGTGCCGATCGTCGTGAAGCAAGCGGGATTGTCGATCTTCGAAGGCAGCGCGAAGGTCGTGCGCACGGAGCGATCGATCTTCGGGCCCAAGATTGCGCTCAACCTCATCGACGATGTGGTCGATTTTCATTCGCTGTTGCGGCGCAATGCGCAAGCGCGGATTTCGCAACAACTGGCGACGCTGGATCCGCATGTGAGCGGTGTCGTTCCGGCCGAGTACCGCGCGCACTGCGCGGACGTTTTGCGTTTCTTGCGCGCCTATCGATCGGTCGTCGAGACAAGCGTCAAGCCGTTTCCGCATCAATCGACGGGCTTGAGCACGGACGAAGCCTACGAGATGTGCGCGGAGCGGATCATTCCGCAGTGGCGCAGTCTTTGGCGCGCGGGGAACCAGCTCGTCGGCGGGCTTATGACCGACAAAAAGCGCCTTGAAGCGACGAAGGAATACACGGAACTTGTCCTGACGCCGGAACTCAACCACGGCCCGGTGTGGTGGCGCAGCTATTTCAAGCCGGCGGGTTATCCGGGCGACTTCGAGATTATGAACTACGTCTACGATTGGAAGCGCGAGGGGCGCGACGTCTATTCGCAGCTGATGCATCGTGTGGGTCTCGACGTTGCCGAATGCATCGGCACACGCATGCATGTCGTGCGCAAAGTGATCGGCGACGTGGTGCGGGCGCGCGCGAACGGCACGCCGGCGCGGATCATGAGTTTGGGGTGCGGTTCGGCGCGCGAGGTGGAGCTTTATCTCAAAGATCCCTCCGCGCCGCAGGGTGCCGCCGACTTCACGCTCATCGACCAGGAGCAGGCCGCGCTTTCTTACGCCTTCGATCACGCGCATCCGTTGACCTTGAAGGCGAAGCCGCACGCGCGTGTGCGGCCGATCAACGTGTCGTTCAGCGACGTATTGCGTGGCGGTTCGTGGCTGGACGATGCCGGGCCGCAGGATTTGATCTATTCCGTCGGTCTGCTCGATTATCTGATCGACCGCCGCGCGCGTGCGCTCGGAAGCCGGCTCTACGAACGTTTGGCACCCGGCGGTTTGCTCATCATCGGCAACATGAACGAGACCGAGCTAAGCAATCTGTGGCCCATGGAGTTCATCTGCGACTGGCACCTCTATTACCGCAGCGAAGAAGACATGCTGGGCTGGATCGACGCTATGCCGCAAGCGCACGCGTGGACCGAGACCGACCCGACAGGCCGCGTGCGGCTGTTGTTCGCGCGCAAGCCGGCTTAAGTTGGGCCCTGACTGCTAAGGGTTTGAATATGAGCACGGCGACGCTCAAGGCCATCCGCTATGTTGCATTTGCGCTGATCAGCGTGCTGGCTTTGGTTTGGGCGGCGGTTGGGTTGGGCTTTGTTGGCGCGGGCGGCGAGCCGCACTACGGCCGCAGCGTTGTCGGGTCTTTCCGGCTCGTCGATCAAAGCGGCAGTGCGGTGACGGAGCGGTCTATCCTTGGGCGGCCGGCTATCGTGTTTTTCGGATTCACATATTGTCCGGATGTGTGCCCGACGACGCTCGCATCGATGACGGCGTTGCTGGGGCGGCTCGGCGGCGATGCGGACCGGCTGGGCGCGTTTTTCGTGACGGTCGATCCGGACCGCGACACTCCTGCGGCTTTGAAGACATACCTCTCGTCGTTCGACAAGCGGATCCGCGGGTTGACCGGGGCGCCCGAACAGATTGCAGCGATCGCGCGGCCGCTCGGCGTCTACTACGCGCGCAGCGGCTCAGGTGGCACCTACACCATGGACCATACCGCAAGTGTGTTTCTGCTCGACGCCGACGGGCGCCTGCGCGGGACGATCAGCTATGGCGAAGATGCCAGCGTCGCTGAAGCCAAAGTGCGTGCGCTCGTGCGGTAGGCTAGACGGCTTGTTTCAGAGCGGCGGCCGGTGCGGTCTGGGCGCTGCGGACGCGCGAGGCAGGCAGGTCGATGCGGACCGTCGTGCCGACGTTCTCCTGGCTTGAGAGGTGTAACGTGCCGCCGTGAATTTCGATGATCTTTTTGGAGTAGGGGAGCCCCAAGCCGGTGCCGCCATGACGGCGCGCGACCGCGCTCTCGACTTGTTCGAACGGCCGCAGGACGCGCTCGATGTCGCCGGCGGGAATGCCGATACCGGAATCTCTCACGAGAATCGTCATGCCGTTTGCCCGCGACGTTTGGGTCGTGATTTCGACCCGACCGCCGGGAGGTGTGAACTTGATCGCGTTGGTCACCAGGTTCAACGTCACCTGGCGGATCAAACGTTCGTCGGCCAGGATGTCATGCTCGTCAAGGCCTTTGGTGAAGGCGAGCTCGATTCGGCCTTCCTGCGCCTTTTGACTGCACATGCGTATCGTCTTGGCGATGACAGCGTCGATGTCGAATGCGCTCTCGTTAAGGTCGAGCTTTCCGGCTTCTGCTTTCGCCAGGTCCAAGATGTCGTTGATGATGGCAAGCAGGTGCTCGCCACTGCTGTGAATGTCGCCCGCATATTCGACATACTTGGCTGAGCCGAGCGGGCCCATTAGCTGTTGCTTGAAGAGTTCGGAGAAACCTAGGATCGCGTTCAGCGGCGTACGCAGTTCGTGGCTCATAACGGCCAGGAACTCGCTCTTGGCGCGGTTGGCCGCCTCGGCTTCGTCGAGCAAGGCCTTCATGACCTGGTTCTTCTGCTCGATGATTTTTTGGGCGACGTAGTTGTTGCGGATGTGCGTTTCGAGCATGTAGCTCGAGAACACGCCGATGCCCGTTGCCATCGTCAGGAAGTAGTTGTTCGAAATGTAATCGGTCAGGCTCACCGGGTTGAGCCACAAGCTCACCACTTGGTAGACCAGCAACAGGCCCACGGTCACCGATGCGGAGTAGGTAAAGCGCATGCCCAGAAGCGTGCCGCTATAGACCGTCACCATAATGAGGCCTGCGTAGTAGGCGCTGTGATACGGCGGCGGCATGATTGCGCACATGGCCGCGATGCCGAGGCCGCAGGCCACCATCGCGACGGCCAACGCCGTTTGAACGTAGCGAGCGAACGCACGCTGGAACGTGAGGCTCAGAACGACAAGCATAACGGGCACGACTAGGCCGTAGCGCACGAGCCACATCGTTTTTACCGCTTGGCCACCAACAAGCGCGTCGAGATAACCGAACGCAACGTAGAGCGCGACCGCGGCCAATAGATAGGCGCGGATGAACGGCAGCGACTGGGCAAGCGAATGGGCCGCGAAATCCGCCTCGACCTGCGGATCGCGAAACACCATCAAGAACCGGTTCAGCGCGAAATTGCTGTGCGCAGTCCGCTTCACGTTTTGTACGGCTGTCGAGTCCACCTGCGCGCCTTACGCGTATTTCACCCAGCGCGGGAATCTAAGGCGGAGCCTGTTAAATTCAGGTATTCGTGGGCGCGCGTTAGGGATTTTTTTATCTTGCGCAGAAACTCTACCTGGCGCCACATGAGGGCCAAGTTTCAGGGTGCGGTGGGAAAATCGTGTTCGGACGGGGTCTCGCGACAGCGTTGATCGCAAGTGTTTGTTTACCGTCTTCGGCGGTTGCGGCCGGCTATGCGCTCAAAGAGTATAGCCTCTCTGGTATGGGATCCGCGTTTGCCGGTGCCAGCGCGCAGGCGGACGAACCGGGGTTCTTGACCTATAATCCCGCGGCGAGTTCCGGCGTCGACGATCGTGATTTCGACCTGACGCTCAACGGCATCTATCCGACGTCCACTGCGGGTTTTTCGGTTGCATCCAACGCATTCGGCACGCCGACGGGCGGCGACGCAGCGCCGGACGGCTTCATCAAGGATGCCTATGAACCTGGCGCACAGCTTCGCTATCGCCTGTCGGATGCTTGGACGGCGGGTCTGTCGATCTCTGCGCCATGGGGCTTGAGCACGCGTTACAATGACGGTTGGGCGGGGCGTTACTATGCGCTGGAGTCCAAGCTGATCACCGTCAACGCGGCGCCGTCGCTTGCGTACAAGATTGAGCCGAATTTTGTCCTGTCGGCCGGTGCACAGGTTCAATACGCTAAAGGCACGCTTTCGAACGCGATCGATTTCGGCACGATCGGCGCATCGTTTCTGGTGCCGGGATCGCTGCCGACGCTGCAAGACGGGAAGGCCGAGTTCAGTGCGGAGGATTGGGGCTTTGGGTTTGTTTTAGGTGCCCTGTGGAAGCCGTCAAGCAGAGTGAGCATCGGTGCGTCGTATCGTTCGGAGATCAGCCACAAACTTGAGGGCGATGTCGATTTTACGTTGGACACGGCGGGGGTTGGCGCCGCGATCGTGGGTGCGACGGGTGCATTTGCGGATTCCGCAGGTTCGACGAGGCTGACAACGCCGGCTGTCGCGTCCGCGGGTATAGCGGTTGAGGTTTCCCCCACGGTTACGCTTCTGGCGGAGGCCGGTTACACGTGGTGGGACGTGTTCGATGAATTGCGTATCAAGTTTGAAAACCCCTCCCAAGCCGATGTGTTCCAGACCTATGACTGGAAGAACGCTTGGTTTGCTTCTGCAGGTGTGAAGGTGCGAATGTCGCAGAATTGGGCTATGCGGCTTGGAGCGGCGTTCGACCAAAGCCCCACCCGCGACGCGACGCGCGACCCCCGCATTCCCGACGCGGACCGGACGTGGCTTGCGCTCAGCGCCCGGTACGATTTCGACGGGGGAACCAGTTTCGAGGTGGGGTACGGACACTTGTTCATTCCTGAGGAGCCGATTGCGCTGACCGCGGCCGCGCCCGAAAACCTCGCCCGAGGCAATTTGATCGGCGTCACCGATTCCCACGTGGATGTCTTCACTGTTCAAGTGACGTTCCGCTAGCCGCTTTCGCGCAGATATTGTAGGCGCTCCCGCGCACGTTTTGGGGCTGGCAGCATGTTTGTCGATTTGGGCGGACAGCGCATTTTCTTCGATGTCGTGGGCTCGAAGCTCGAGGCCGATGGACCTCGAATGCGCGAGAAGCCGACGCTGATTGTGATGCATGGCGGGCCCGGGTTCGACCACACGGGATTGCGCGCCGACTTCGATGGTCTCGCTGACATCGCGCAGGTTCTCTACATCGACCATCGTGGAAACGGGCGCAGCGTGCCTAGTGACCCATCGACGTGGACGCTTGCGCACTGGGGCGATGACATACGCGCGCTCTGCGACGTGCTCGGCATCGAAAAGCCAATCGTGCTGGGCCAGTCATTCGGCGGCATGGTGGCGCAGTCTTATGCGACCCGTCACCCGGAGCATCCGCGCGCATTGATCTTGTCGAGTACCGCTGCGCGCATGGACTTGGACGCCAGTTTGGCGCTGTTTCGTACCAAAGGCGGAGAGGAGGCTTACGCTGCGGCAGAACGCATGTGGATGTCGGGGAGCGACGAGGAATTCGACACGTACATGCG
Organism: Alphaproteobacteria bacterium; assembly: GCA_031378595.1. GTDB lineage: Bacteria > Pseudomonadota > Alphaproteobacteria > Micropepsales > Micropepsaceae > SZUA-430. Next base: position 11,149 of record JANNEL010000332.1, on the reverse strand, counting down.
CATCTGTATGCCGCTCTACAACCCGACCTCGCGCGCCGGAAACGACGATGCGCGCGCCCGCGCGATAACAAGACACGAGGTTTACAGGCATTTTTCGCTCCCCGGGCGTGAAATACGGCGTATGGATTTCCGGCCCGTCCTGAACAAAATCCTCTGCCCAACGCTGGTCCTGGCGGGTGCTCAAGATCCGATCACACCGCCGCATTTAGCCGAGGAGATATTGACTTGCGTCAATGCTGGCCTGGGGACTCTTCGGATATTCGAAGATTGCGGGCACGGTGCGTTTCGTGACGATTCTCTGTCCGTTCTAAGGACGATCCGTGAATTCGTCGCACGCGTGTGAGATGTAGTTGCGGTCGCGTAGCGCTATATGCTTCATGGTTAATCCTCACGATGGGAAGAAATTCAGACCAACTTGTTGCGTTCGTCACTGAGCCGTTCCCACACGAGCGGTTTACAACTAAAGTTACATGGCCCTATTTAGGGACTAGCTCCTCCGCTAGTTGCTCGCTAGGCGGAGACGATCTCGAGCACTTAGCTTGACGAAAGAAGAAAACACGATGCGGGGGGCATTGGTGGAAAACACGGTCGTTTGGCTCGTCAATGCGCACCCACTCTTGCGCTCGGGCTTGCGGTCGCAGTTGGACGGCAACGGCTTCCATATCGCGGCAGAAGCTGCGAGCGTCGATGAACTCACGCAAAACGGCTCAGCCGGTGGGCCTTCACCCAACATTATCATCCTCGACTTCGCCCAAGGTGCAGACGCTGTTGCCGCATTGAAGTCCGCGCAGCCGCAAGCCCGAACGGTTGTGCTCGCGGAATCTGCGGAACTCTCTCACCTTGCCGATATGTTCGGCGCGGGTGCCGACGGCTACCTGCTCAAGAGCATTACCGCGAGCGCATTGATCGAGTCGCTTCGGCTTGTCGCCCTGGGCGAAAAAGTCTTCCCGAGCATGCTGACGGATTTTCTGGGCGCGATGCGCGCCAATCAGTCAGGCACCAGCGAGCGCGTACGCGTGGGTGATGTCGCGCTGTCGCAACGCGAACTCGATATTATTCGTGGGCTCGCCGACGGTCATTCGAACAAGGCCATCGCCAAGGAGCTTTCGATCACCGAGGCGACGGTCAAAGTTCATTTGAAGACGGTCTTGCGCAAACTCGGTGCAACGAACCGGACCCAGGTGGCCATCTGGGCCGTGCAACACGGGGTCACGAACGTCAACAACGGCGTTCGAAACGGACGCGCGAAGCCCGCGTAGGGCGGTGTGTCAATTCCCTTGATGCTTGAACGTTGGGCCGCGATCGAGTTCCGGGTGCGGCCTAAATGAGGGCATCAGTGTGAGATCTGGCGCAGAGTCGCCGCGACGCCGCTGTCCTTGCAATCGTGGTAAACCGTAGGCTGCAGCAGTCCAACCGTCGACCGCCGTGTAGCCGCCGTCCACGACACCAAACACGCGATCCGTCCACGCGCTGACCGCATAATTCGGTGCGAAAATGCGCGCGTAGTCCGCGGCATAGTTCGCATAAGGAGCCACCGCAAGCGCGTGGCTCATGAGGCCGCCAGTATAGGGTGCTCCGCTGGCGTATCCCGGTGGCGGCAGCGGTATCTGGAGCTTTGCGAAAGCGGGTTGGCCGTAGGCGTAAGAATTGGCGACGCCCACGCCTGCGGCATTGGCCTGCGATGCGCCGACAGCGGGCGTAATAAATGCCGGTGGCGGCGCGGCGGACAGCTGGACGCCGTTTGCACTTGGGAACCTGTAGCTGTCGCCGGCGGCTGCGATGCCTGCCGAGCCGATGCTTAGAGAAGATATTGTAACGAGCGTCGCAATCTTGCGTGTGTTCATGGTGTCCTCGAAACGCATGGTGCGTCGCACCCACGCGCGACTCACCTGACAAGCATCGCAAACGAACCATGGCTCGTGAAGCGAGCATTGGCGTGTACCACTAAAGTGAGTGGACGAAGTCCCGACTGGATGTGGTCGCGGAAAATCATGCAGCGCGCACTTCTAACGTGCAGCTTCGGAGGGGCCGCGTCACGCGCGTCGGTAATTGCCGAGCCTCTCGACGCGATCGGGGTACGCCCAATGGCGACGCTTTCGAATTCCTGGGTGTTTCGACAGGCGAGCGCGCCGGTGGGGTAATTCGGAAGACGCGTAAGTCTCAACCGTTGTCTCCAGTGCAGACGCTTGCGAACACCAAGTAATTTCCCGCCTGAACAGCGCGGCGAGGCGATGGATTCCTCCGCCACGCGAACTGGGGTGGAACCAATGAAGCGCCTGACGGCACTAGGACTTGGGTTTCTGTTTACGACAGCTTTGACTTCTTGCGCCGGGTTGGCGCCCGGCGACGCGACCGGCGTGAGGCCGCTGATCGTCTATCCGGTGACAAGCAACGACACACCGTACAGCCAGTGCCTGCGGAAACTGCAGAGCGTGTCGGCCAGCAACCTGCCGGTATTTGCGGTGGGCGAGATCGCCGACAAGACGGGGCAGGTTTCCTACTATGACAAGTCGGGCAACAACCTGACCCAGGGCGCCGCCGAAATGGTGATGAGCGCGCTGTACAAGACCGGCAAGGCGCATTTGGTCGAGCGATACGACCTTCGCATTCCGCTCGCCGAGGTCAAGCTTGCGGAGCAGAACCGTTTGAGCCGCTCAGTCGATGCCTTCGGCAAGTTGCCGGCGACGGACTTCATCGTTGTCGGAGCGCTTACGGAGCTCAACTACAATATCGTCACCGGCGGTGTGGGGTTGCGCGTCGCCGGCGTCGGCGGCGGTGCGCGCATGGCGGTCGTCAATGTGGCGCTCGATCTGCGGGTCATCAACTCGAAGAACTTCGCTGTGTCGTACGTCTCATCGCTGCAGAAGCAAATCTACGGCTATGAAGTCGAAGCCGACGTTTTCAGGTTTTGGGATTCGACGCTGGTCGAACTTGAGGCCGGTCACGTGCGCAACGAGCCGCTTCAGCTCGGCGTGCGCACAGTCGCCGAGATGGCCGTCTATCAGATCATGACCGACTTTTTGAGGCTACCGAGGGACCCGAGCTGCGCCCTCGTAGAGAACGACCACGTGTCGTCCTATCTAGAGCAGCTTAAACCTAATGGGGAGACCACCAAATGAAGACGCTAAAGAGTGCGAGGACCTTAGCGGCCAGCCTCGGCGTTCTCACAGTCTGCGCTATGGCATCTCCTGCCATGGCGTTCGATAACGTGAGATGGTCGTGGACGAAAGACGTGCGCGAACACGTCGACATCGATGTCGATATCGACATCGACGTCAAGTCCACGGGCCTTGTCGAAGTTGAGAAGTTGCAAATCTTCTTCGGCAACGTGACCGCTGAGTCGAATGTGCATGGCATCCATAACTACCAGTACGATCCGGGCTTTACGATCCAGTACGTGTACTGCCGCCCGATCATCATCTGCGGCTCGTTTGACGCAACCGTCGATCTTCCGTCGGTCGTCAGCGCGGCGACTGCCGTCGGAAACAATCAGAGCATCACCTCCGATGTTCCGGTGTTTCTGCACGACGGTCAATTCGTAGCCAACACGCGCAGCAACGGCGATGGCTGCGACTACCTCTGCACGATGAAGACTGCAATGCCGGATGCGGACGTCGCGTCTTATGACGGGCGTCACTCCGGTAACCTGCATACCGACTTGGCACTTCTATTCTCGCTGGGCGCGATTGCAGGCGTGCTGACTCCTGCCGAAATTTCGGCGGAGTCGAATGTCTCGAACATCCGCAATGCGACAGTCGACAGTTCGGCGACTGCCGTGGCGAACAACATCAGCGTTACGCTGAAGTCGAACGTCGACGGAACGGATGGTTCGGGCGAAAGCCTGATCAAGTGCACCTACGGTGACTGCGGTCCGCGAGACGGTGGTGCGCTGTTGAGCAACCACGTCATAATCGCCGACATCACCCAGTTCGCATATGCGAACGTATCGGCGGTGTCGAACGTCTGCGACGTGTCGCTCAGCGACTACAAGAACCTGTCTCCGAACACGGACGACCTGACGGCCACGCTTGGCCGCCCGATCGTCAGCTCGGTTGCGACGGCAGTGGGCAACAACGTCAGCATCACTGTTGGCGTGCCTGACGCGTCTCAGTAAGCGGACTATCGAATGGCGGCGGGGGCGAAAGCTCCCGCCGACCTCAAAGCCACGCGAGATTCAAACGGGAAATTAGGTGAGCGCCATGAAATTGGGAACGGCAGTGACATCGTTGGTTTGCTTGGTGGCAGCGCTGTCGGCGGGGCCGACGCGCGCCGATCCTCTGGGTGGGAAAGAACCGTGGAACTTCACGCCGGTCAACCGGGCGGGTTTGGCGATCGCGATCAAGCAGGTCGAAGATCCGAGCAGCGCCGGCGGCGGTGGCGGGACGACGGTGGTTTGCGGCGGCACGAGCGGCGCAAGCGGTGACGGTGCGACCGGTAGCGGCGCATCGGCCGCGGCGAACAACAGCTGCATCATCATCAACAATTCGGATGGTGCGATTGTGAACTCCGACCAGAATTCGCACGGCGATCAATCAGCATCGAGCAGCACGAATACGAACTCCACATCGCACAGCATCGACGAAGTCGCGGCGATACTGAACGGCAATAAGCAGGGCGGCCTGTAACGGACAGCTTGCATTGAACGCGAAATCGATATCGGGAGAAGAAGACCTATGCTTTTCGTAAGAGCGATTGTCGCCGGCATGGCGCTGACCTTGGCGCCTGTGGGCGTGCAGGCGGCATCGAAGGCCGAACTGCAGAAGGCCGCGGATCAGTGCTTTGGCAAGACGACCGCCGACTGGCCGATGCTGGCGAGCGCTTGCACGACGATCCTCGGCGCGAAGATTTCGACCGACGCAAGGGCGGGTGCCTATTACAATCGGGGCTCGGCCTATCTTCACCTCGGCGGTGGCAAGAACGCGCTCGAAGACTTCAATGCAGCTCTGAAATTGAGGCCTGATTTTTCGCGCGCTTTGCAGGCGCGTGCGGGCATTTTGATCGGCCAAAACAAAATCGATTTGGCTATGGCGGATCTCAATAAAGCGATCTCGCTCGACCCCAAGGCATCGGCGGCCTACAGCAATCGCGGGTTGGTTTACATCAGCAAGAAAGACTTCGTACGCGCCATCGCGGATCTGACGAGGGCTATCGAACTTGAGCCAGGCGATGCCGCGGGGTACTCGGTTCGCGGCTCCGCTTACGCCGCCAAGGGCGACAAGGAGCGGGCGCTAAGCGACTTGGACAAAGCGATCGAGCTCGATCCGAAGTTGTCGGTCGCCTATTTCAACCGGGGCATGCTCTACGCGAGCAAAGGAGACAAGGGGAGGGCCAAAGCCGACCTCCAGGCCGTCCTTTCGATCGACGCCAATAATCAACAAGCCAAAGATGAACTGGCGAAGCTCGCAAAAGCTGGGGGTTAGCTCATGCCACGGTACTTGGTGCTTCTAGCGCTCGCCGCAGCACTTATGGCTTCGCCCGCGATGGCTGCGTCAAAGCCGGTGAAGCCGAAGCCCGGTCAGCTTACGACCACGGATCTGCGCACGTGCATGGGTCTCAACAATTCGAGTCCTGAAGAACAGGTCCCGGCTTGCACAAAGATTCTCAAATCAGGCAGCGTGAAGCATCCGTACGAGGCAGATTACTACGCTACGCGAGGGGCCGCGTATCTTGCGCTCGACAAATTGGACGAGGCGCTTGCGGACCTCACCAAGGCGATTTCCGTGCGGCAAGCGCCGGAGTTCTATTTTCAACGCGGGCTGATACGTCTTGGCCGGAGGGAGATGATCGAGGCGAAGGCCGATTTGGATCAATCGATCAAGCTGAAGCCTCAGTTTGCGGCGAGCCACATGATGCGCGGCCTGATTGCCTATCAGGAAGGGGACTTCGCCGAGGCGCAGACATTCTTCGACACTGCCGCTAAGCAAAAGGCGAATTACGTGCAGGCGATCTACGCGCGCGGTGTCGCGCGGAAGCGCAACGGGGACGACAAGGGCGGAGAAAAGGATATAGCCGATGCGCGCGGCATGAGCCAGCACGCCGATGAAGACGGCCGTAAGCTGGGGCTCATTCCTTAGTTCGCTACTCAGGCGATCTTGCCCCAGTCGCGAGCGCGGGCAAGCTTGATGAAGGCGTCGCTGGCTGGTGAGAAACGACGTCCAGTGACCGTGCCGAGCGTAATCGCGCGTTCGATGTTCAAGCCTTCGACGGGCTTGACGACGAGGTCGGATGATAGGGCCAAGCTGGCGGGTAGCGTCGCAATTCCTAAGCCGTCGCGGATGAGGGAGACGACCTGATCGCAGTTTGCGGCGCGCGCGGTGAATTTCGGTGTCACGCCGGCTTCCGTGCACATCTGCATGAGGCGAGCAGCGATCGGGCAATTGGTCAAAACGATCATTTCGACACCCTCCAGGTCGGCGATCGCGACGGATTGCTTGCCGGCGAGCTTGTGGTCCTTCGTCATGACGGCGAGCAGCGGCTCGCGGTGAAGAGTCCAGGCGCGCACACGTTCCGACAGTTCATGGTCGTCGCCCACCACAATGAGATCGAGATCGCCGGCGACCGCTTCCTCAAGCAGTTCTGCGTCTGTGCCACCGTCGAGCGTTAGTTCGAATGCCGGTACGGCCTGGCGCACGCCACCTAACACATTCGTGACCATGGCGGCCGATACCGTCGGCGATATGCCGACACGAAGATGCACGACTTCTCCTTTCTTGTAGGAGGTCGCAAGTTGCTTCGCCGACTGCGCGGCTTCGTAGGTCCGCTCCAGATGCGGCAACATCGCTTTGCCGAGTTCGGTCAAATGCGTGTTTGCGCGCTCGCGATGAAACAACAAGCCGCCGAACTCTTCCTCAAGCTTTTGGATTGCCCGTGTAAGCGAGGGCTGGGCCACGTTGCACTCCTCGGCCGCCTTCGTGAAATTTAGGGTCCGGCAGACGGCCAAGAAATATCTGACTTGATGCATTTCCATGGGATTGCAGTTTAGGCGGGCTGGACGGCGGTAATCCAGCCCCAAGATGCGTGCCCGATGGGTCGTTCGGCCTTGGGCATTGCTCCAGACCGGCCGATCCGGCACCTTCGCGCCGCGTCGTTAGGAGGTTTCCCATGCGCAAGACCTTGATGATTTTGTTTGCTGCCGTGGCGATCGCTGGTTGCCAAGGGATGTCGGTCGGCGTCGGTGTTGGCGGCACGTCTGGAAACGTCGGCGTTGGGGCGTCCACGGCGGTCGATGTCGGCGGTGGTCCGAGCGGGCTACGGCAGGTGACGGTTTCGATGTTCAAGATCGACGCGAACGGCGTTGGACCGGAGATTGGGACTCTAGCGCTTTCGGACTCGCGGGGCGGTTTGCGTATCGCACCGCACCTCGCGGGATTGCCGCCCGGTTCGCATGGCTTCCATGTGCACGAGAACCCAAATTGCGGTGCGGCGATGAAGGACGGGAAGATGCAAGCGGGGCTCGCGGCAGGCGGCCACTACGATCCGCATGCGACGGGCAAGCACGTGGGTCCGATGGGTGATGCGGGTCATCGGGGCGATTTGCCGGTGCTCAACGTGGCGGCCGACGGGACCGCGACTGAGACGGTTCATGCACTGCGGCTGTCGGTGAATGAGGTGCGGGGGCACGCGATCGTCATTCACGAAGGCGGCGACAATTTCTCCGATCAGCCGAAGCCGCTTGGTGGCGGCGGCGCACGCATCGCTTGCGGCCTGGTGAGCCCGCAATGACGCTGAAGGTTTACGGCTACGCTGCTTCGCGCGCGGTTCGAACGCTTTGGCTTTGTGAGGAATTGGGGCTCGCCTACGAGCATATCAAGACGACAACCAGTGACGGTGGCGCGCGTACGCCCGCGTATTTGAAGATCAATCCCGCAGGGCACATTCCCGCTATCGACGACGATGGGTTCACGTTGTCGGAATCGATGGCGATCAATCTTTACCTCGCCAAGAAGCACGGAAAGCTCTACCCCAGCGACGCGCACGGCGAGGCCAAGGCGTGGCAGTGGAGCTTTTGGGTGATGGCGGAACTCGATCCGCCGGTCGTGCTTTGGATTAAGAACAGCATGCTGTTGCCGCCCGAGGCGCGCGACGTGAAGGTCGCGCGCGAGGCGCGAGAGGCCATGGAGTGGCCGCTGCAGGTGTTGGACGAGGAGCTTGCTCGGCGCCAATACCTGGTCGACCCTAACGCGTTCACTGTTGCGGATTTGAACGTCGCGTCGGTTCTCTACCGGCTCTTGTTCGTCGATCTCACTGGCAAGCCGCACCTCGCGGGATGGCTTAAGCGATGCTGGGACCGGCCCGCGGCGAAGAAAGCGCGAGCGCTCCGCGAGAGTTGATTACCTTGTAGGTTATCGCCGAGCCGGGCGTTGCGCTTTACGCTGCCGAAACGGGGACGAGTTATGCTGACCGCCGACCAACTGAACGCCGATCCGCTGCCGTTTGCGAAACTGATGGGCGTGCGGTTCGTTTCCGTGTCGAGAGATGAAGTCGTCGCCGAGCTAAAGGTCCGGGACGACCTCTGCACGGCGCCAATGCCTATCTTGCATGGCGGGGCTGCGATGGCGCTGGCAGACACGGCGGGCGCGGTCGCCACGTTCCTCAACCTGCCGGAAGGTGCCAAGGGAACGACGACCATCGAGAGCAAGACGAACTTCTTGGCGGCAGCGCAAAGCGGCACGACTGTGCGTGCGACGACGACGCCGGTTCATCGGGGCGGCAAGACGCAGGTTTGGCAAACACGGATCACGCGCGAAGACGGGAAGCTGGTCGCACTCGTGACGCAGACGCAAATGGTGCTCTAACGTGCTTCGATGAAGTCCTCGGTATCCTTCAAAACGCTAGCGCGCCAGCGCCAACCCCAAAGGAATGCTGCGAAGATTTCGACGTGGCCGATACTTGGATAAATCTTGGCTTCGGCTTTCGAGCCCGTCGCGCTCAGGGCGGTCGCCAGATTGATGCTGGCGTTGGGCCCGACGACGCGGTCGCGGGCGCCGTGCAGCAGCAGCATGGGCGGCGCTCCCGGCTTCACCAATTTGATGGGCCGTGCAGCGTGTGGCGCGTCGCGCGATGTTGCGAAGATGTCCTTGACGCCGGTCCACTTCAGCGGATCGAGCGTGTAGGGGCCTGCAAGACCAATGACGCCTTTGATCGCGGATGGCTTCAGGCCGTGAACACTCAGATACGCAGGGTCGAGTGCGAGCAGCGTGGAAATGTGGGCGCCGGCCGAATGTCCCATCACGAAGAGGCGGGACGAGTTCCCGCCGAGTTCGGCCGCGTGGTCATGTATCCACTTGAACGCCAGCGCCGCATCTTCGACGAACCTGGGGAATGTCGCGGATGGATAGAGGTGATAATCGGGAACGACGACCGCGAAGCCGCGTGCGGCCATCGCGCGCCCGAACAGGCGATAGTACCACCGCGCGCCCGAGACCCAACCGCCGCCGTAGAGGTAGAGGATTGTCGCTTTCACCTCGCCAGTCTTGGGTACATAAATGTCGAGCTTCTGGCGCGGCAGCGGTCCATACGGGACGTGGCGCGAGCCGACGTCCGAATGGAATTCCAGCGTGGTTGGGTACGAACCGTCGGCGGTGCGAGCACTACTCATGGCTCACATAAAGTCGTGCTGACGCGGCGGGCGTCAAGGGCTGCCGCGCCTGCGCGAGAACAGGCGCGGAAAACCGTCAGTTCAGCGGGGTCGAAAACGTCAGCAGTACCGCATGCCCGCCGCCGCGCTCGCGGCCGGTCACCGGATCGCGATCGCTGCCGTTCAGGTCGTAACGGTATTCGAGCTTCAACTTGGCGTCAGGTTTGTTGAGTTCTTCCTGCGCGAATGTCGAAATATCGACGCTGAGCTGAAGCTGCTTCGTCTTCGCGCGTGCGGCCAGATTGTCGTCGATGATCTGCGACTGCGCGTCGGCAGCGCCGTAGCGCAGTTCGATCCGCGGGCCGTTCTCAGGCGCGTAGGCGACGGAAATGTGCGGCGCCACTTCGCTTTGCGTTTCGCGGATACCGCCGATCGTGTCGTCGGTTTCGATCATAGAAAGGCCGGCGCCGAACTGCCAGTTGCCGCGGCGGATCTTGTGCGAGATGTCGACGAAGCGGTCGCGCGAACGAGCGAGCGGGACTTTGTCGTCATCGCCACCGGGGCTCACGATATCTGTGCTGATACGGCGCTCCCAGACGCTTGCCGTCGTTTCGCCAAAGCGCGTGTCCCAGCTCATTGCCGCGTTCGCTGTCGAGACGCGGTCGCGCGGTCCGGGCAGAAGCTCGGAGCGGATCACGTCGCCGCGTTCGAATCCGCCGCTGATCATGGTTGGTAGGAACGGACGGATCGGATCGATCGCGTCGGCGAGTGCGTCGGGCAGCACGTCGGCCACGATAACATCGGCGTTGATGCCGGTGAACGATGTGCGCTTCAGCCACTGACCGCCTTGAGTCAGATTAAATTCCATTCCTTCTTTGCGGTAGACGGACAGGGCCGACGATGCGTAGGCGAGCGTGAACCCCTGGCGCTTTAGCGCTTCGCGGTTCGTCACATAATCTTGGTAGTCGACCTTTACGCGCGTTTCGCCGAATTCGATGCTCGACGACAAGTTCGACCACGAGCCCGGCAATACCAGGCGGCCGGTAGGCAATTCGCGCAACGATGTGGCGAAGCCCTCAGTGGTCTCGCCAAAGTCACCGTCCACGAGCAAGCGCAGGTTTTCGGAATCGATAACCTTCGCCGAGAAGCGGTGGCGGCGCGAGGTATCCGCCAAGTTCATTGCGTGATCGCGTTCGCGCAGCTGCGGATCGCGGAAATCGCGCGTGTCGCTCTCGTCGACCGTTTTGACGATATCGGTGCTGAACGACAGGCGGCCGTTGAACAGTTCCGCGTCGAAGCCGGCGCTTTCGGCGGCCACGGCGCCGGTGCCGAAGTTGGCGGAGTTGGCAAGACGATCGACCTTCACATTGACGGCCGGTTCGAGCCCGTACGAGCTACCGCGAAGTTTGAACGATACGGCTGTTTGCGGTGCATCATTGCCGGAGAAGCGGACAGGCTCGTCCAAGCCGTCGAACGCGGGCGTCAGATCTTTCCAATTGGGTTGCGGGGCCACAAACAATTCGACGTCTTGCTTGGCCTGAACTTTCGTTTTCAGGTTCTTGATTTGTTGGG